>CAMMNR010000147.1 GCA_946498265.1 uncultured Clostridium sp.
ATGTTGCTGGATTTGAACGTGGTGTTCTTCCTATTGGTGATTGGTCTATATTTATAATTTTGTCAATATTATTTAATCCTTTAACTGCTTTACATTTACCAGGTTTTTCGTTTGCACCATTTAATTCTTTTGCTATTGTTTTATACAATACTTCATTTACAAGAGTTGACTTCCCTGAACCTGAAACTCCTGTTACACAGTTAAATACTCCTAATGGGAATTTTACACTTATATTTTTTAGGTTATTTTCAGTTGCTCCTTGAACTTCAATTACTTTTGTTTTTGTATGTTTTCTTCTTTTTTTAGGTACTGGTATTTGTTTTCTACCACTTAAGTATTGACCTGTTATAGAATCCTCAACTTGTTTTACTTCTTCTGCTGTTCCGCTGAGCCATTACTTGTCCACCATGAGTTCCTGCACCTGGACCTATATCTATAATTTGATCTGCTGCATACATTGTGTCTTCGTCATGTTCTACAACTAATAATGTATTTCCTAAATCTCTTAACTTTTTTAATGTTGCTAGGAGTTTATCATTATCTCTTTGATGCAATCCTATACTTGGTTCATCTAATATATATAATACTCCTGTTAAACCTGAACCAATCTGTGTTGCTAAACGTATTCTTTGAGCCTCGCCTCCAGATAGAGTTCCTGCGTTTCTTGATAATGTTAGATATTCTAATCCAACATCCATTAGAAATTGTAGTCTTTGATCTATTTCTTTTAATATTAGTTCTGCAATCATTGCTTCTGTCTTGTTTAATTCTAAATTATTTAAATAAGTTTTTATTTTATCTATTGACATTTCTGTCAATTCATTTATATTTTTGTCTCCAACTTTTATTGACAAAATTTCTGGTTTTAATCTCGCTCCATGACATGAATAACATTCAGAGTTACTCATATACATTTCATAAAAATCTCTCATTCCTTGTGATTTTGTTTCACTATGACGTCTATCTAATGTTGGTAATACTCCTTCAAATGGCGCTGTAAATTTTCTTACTCCTGCATAAGATGAATATTCAAAGTCTATTTCTTCATCTCCTGTACCAAATAGTATTTTTTCCATAAACCATCTAGGTAGATCCTTTATTTTTTTACCCTTTATATCAATTCCATAATGTTTTCCTATTGCTTCAAAATACATTTTTGCCATTGTATCGCCTTTTTTCATAGTGCTTGCACCAAATGCCTTTATTCCATCATAAAGTGTTTTGTTTTTATCTGGAACTATTAAATCTTCATCCATTTTCATTAAATATCCTATACCTGTACATGTTGGACATGCTCCAAATGGATTGTTAAATGAAAACATTCTTGGTGTTAATTCTGGAAAACTAAAACCACAATCTGGACATGCATAATTGCAACTATATAGTTTGGGTTCTTTTCCTATAATATCTATCAAAACTAATTGATTTGCATGTTTTAATGCTATTTCTACAGATTCTGTTAATCTACTAATTATATCTGGTTTTATTACTAGCCTATCTACCACTAATTCTATATTATGTTTTTTCTTTCTATCTAACTCAATGTCATCTGAAAGTTCATGTGTTTCTCCATCAACTCTTACTCTTACAAATCCTTCTTTTTGATATTCTTGAAATTGTTTTACAAATTCTCCTTTACGACCTCTAACAACTGGTGCTAATACTTGTATTCTTGTTCCTTCTTCTAATGTCATGATATTATCTACTATTTGATCTATCGTTTGTTTTTCTATTTTCTTATGACAATTTGGACAATATGGTACTCCAATTCTTGCATATAAAAGACGTATATAATCATATATTTCTGTTACTGTCCCAACAGTTGAACGTGGATTTTTTGATGTAGTTTTTTGATCTATAGATATTGCTGGTGATAAACCATCTATTCTTTCAACATTTGGTTTTTCCATTAAACCTAAAAATTGTCTTGCATATGATGACAAACTTTCTACATATCTTCTTTGTCCTTCTGCATATAATGTGTCAAATGCTAGTGATGATTTTCCTGATCCTGAAAGTCCTGTTATTACAACTAATTTATCTCTTGGTATTTCTAAATCTATATTTTTTAGATTATGCTCTTTTGCTCCTTTTATTGTAATTTTGTCATTCATTTTATATTTTCCTTTCATTTTTATGATATTTTTTTATTGTTTCATCATCTATTGGTGTATATGCTTCCCCTGTAAAACTCTTTTCCCATGGAGTGTCCTTTTTATGTGTAATTTCTACTAATCCAAACTTTCATACATATTATCACCTTACTTATACATAACCTTTTTGGATTTATGTCCCAAAAAGAAACGTCCCAAATAAGACATCAAAATATTCCTACAATTTGCCCATTTTCGTCTATATTTATACTTTCTGCCGCTGGAATTTTTGGAAGTCCCGGCATTGTCATTATTTCTCCTGCTAAAACTACAATAAATCCTGCACCTGCTTTTAGTTCTACATTTCTAACATGAATATCATAATTTTTTTCACATCCTAGATTTTTTGGATCATCTGAAAAAGAGTATTGTGTTTTGGCTATACAAACAGGTAAATCTCTATATCCCATCTTTTCTATTTTTTCTATTTCTTTTTCCGCTTCATCAGCATATTTTACATCATTTGCTCCATAAATTTTTGTTGCTACTTTTTGAATTTTTGCTTTTATACTTTCTTCTAATTCATATATATAGTTAAAGTTTTCTTTTTGTTTTGTCAACTCTACCAATTTTTTTGCTATGTCTATTGCTCCTTCTCCACCTTTTGCCCAACCTTCTACTAGACTTAATTCAATATCTTTTTCTCTTAATTTCTCTTCTACAAATTTAATTTCTTTATCAGTATCTTGAGTATATCTATTTAATGCTACTATTACATTTAAACCATATTTATTTTTTAAATTATCTATATGTCTATATAGGTTACTCATTCCTTTTTCTAGACCTATCATATTTTCTTCTTGTATTTTTTCTTTTTCTACTCCTCCATGATATTTTATGGCTTTTATTGTTGCAACTAATACAACTGCATCTGGTCTCAAGTCTGCTTTTCTACATTTTATGTCTAAAAACTTTTCCGCTCCTAAATCCGCACCAAAACCTGCTTCTGTTACTACATAGTCAGCTAATTTTAATGCAAGTTTTGTTGCTATTATGCTATTACATCCATGTGCTATATTTGCAAATGGTCCTCCATGAACTATTGCTGGTGTATGTTCTAGAGTTTGTACTAAATTTGGTTTTATTGCATCTTTTAAAAGTACTGCCATTGCTCCTTGAACATTTAGTTGTCTGCTATATATTGGTTCTCCTTGTTTATTATAACCTATTAATATATTACCTAACCTCTCTTTTAAATCTTTTATATCTTTTGCTAGACATACTATCGCCATTATTTCTGATGCTACTGTTATGTCAAATTTATCTTGTCTTGGAACTATTTTCTTTTCTCCAGATAATCCTGTATCTACAACTCTCAATTGTCTGTCATTCAAATCTAAACATCTTTTCCATACTACTTTTTCAAAACCTAATTCATTCCCAAAATATATATGATTGTCAATTAGACTAGATAATAAATTATTCGCTGCTGTCATTGCATGTATATCACCTGTAAAATGTAAATTAATATCTTCCATTGGTGCTATCTGCACTTTTCCACCACCAGTGGCTCCTCCTTTTATTCCAAATACAGGTCCCAAAGATGGCTCTCTTAAAGCTAATATAGCTTTTTGTTTTATCTTTTTTAATCCATCTGCAATTGCTATTGATATTGTAGTTTTTCCTTCTCCTAAAGGTGTTGGACTCATTGCCGTTACTAAAATTAATTTTCCATTATCTTGGTTTTTATTTTTTTCAAATACTTTTTCTGAAATTTTGCATTTATATTTTCCATATTGTTCTATATCTTCTTCATCAATACCTATAGAATTAGCAATTTCAGTTATTTTTTTTAATTTTGTATTTCTTGCAATTTCTATATCTGTCATTATTCCACCACCTTATTTTTATCCAATATTTACCCATCCTTATCAAGCAATTAATCCTACTACTATTCCAATTAATGCTCCTACAAACACCTCTACTGGTGTGTGACCTAATACTTCTACTAATTTTTCAGTTACTTGTACTCCTGTTAATCCGGGAGTCTCAACTAATTTATTTAACAATTTAGCTTGCTTTCCTGCTGCTCTTCTTACACCACATGCATCATACATTACTACAAATGCAAAACAAAATGATAATGCAAATAAAGGTGTTCCAACTCCTTCATATTTCCCAATTAAAGTCGTCATTCCAGTAACAACTGCTGAATGTGAACTTGGCATTCCTCCAGCTCCCATTATTCTTTTAAAATTAAATTTTTTAGTTTTTATTAAATCATATATCAATTTAAATAATTGGATTCCAAACCATAATAAAAATGGTACATATATGTATTTATTTTGTATAAATGTCATAAAATCATTCATTTTTTACTTTTTCTCCCCTTATATATTTTTTATTCTTCAGTTTCAAAATTCTCTTCTTTCATCTCTCCATTTTGATTAACTAGAATAGATATCTTTTTCTCTGCTGTCTCCAATATTTCATTACATTCTTTTGATATCTTAATACCTTCTTCAAATTTAGACACTGAATCATCTAAATTTAAATCTCCTTTTTCTAGTTCTTTAACAATGCTTTCAAGTTTTTCTATTTGCTCTTCAAAATTTTTATTTTTATCCATTTTCATTTTCTTTCCTTTCATTTCATTGTGCCAGAGTGAACCAGCTAGATAGGGAATTTGGGGACGGGGCTTTTTTTCCCTATTGTTGCCAAAGGGGACGGGCTATTTTGGCACA
>CAMMNR010000148.1 GCA_946498265.1 uncultured Clostridium sp.
ACAAAAATTAAAGGATATTTAGAGTATGTGATAAACAATATAAAAGATGAGAATGTAGGAATCTGCTTTGATGCAGGGCATTACCATGTACATTTTGATGATGAATTTAATTTTGAGCTTTTTAAAGATAGAATTTTTGCAGTACATTTACATGATAATGACAAATCTGATGACCTACATTTATTACCTTTTGATGGAACAATGGATTGGAAATATGTTATAAATAAATTAAAAGAATGTAACTATAATGGAACAGTGACTTTGGAATTGATTTATAGATATGAATACTTAAATATGTCATTAGATGACTTTTATAAAAAAGGTTATGATGTAGGAATAAAATTAGCAGAAAAATTTGAAGATTAATTAAAAATATAAACTATAGTAAAAGAGGTAATATATGAAGAAAATATTATTAATATCAGGAAGTAATAGAAATGGAAATACAAATTATTTATTAAAACAAATAGAACAAAAAATAGATAATACAGAACTTATTTTGTTAAGTAAATGCAATATTGAATATTGTAAAGGGTGTCTAGCATGTCATGAGATTGATAAATGTGTTATTAAAGATGATATTAATGAAATAATAAATAAAATCAAAGAAGCTGATTTAATTATTTTTGGTGTCCCTAATTATTTTGATAATGTATCAGGATTGTTTAAAAACTTTATGGATAGATTACATCCTCTATATAAGAGTGAATTAATTAAAAATAAAAATGTTATATTCATTTTTACTGGTGGGGGTGGAGAAGATGGAACCCTAGAAGAACTGCAGAAGTCAGTTCGTGGATTAATAAAATATTTAAAATTAAATGTATTAAAGAATTATAGTTATAAAGCTTTAAATTTACATGATGTCGAAATGCAAAAAGAAAAAATTAATAATATGATAGAAGAAATAAAAAATTGTAGAGGTTAGTATGGAAAAAGGAGGAAATTATGGTTGGTGATGTTGTATTAGAAAAAGCCACAAGTAAAGATTTAGAATATATTCAAAAATTGAATAGAAAGTTATTTGTCAGGGAATTTGAAAAATATAATAATTTATTAAATATAGAATGGACTTTTGGAGAAAAAGGAACAAAATATTTTAAGGAACTTATACAAAATAATTTTGTTTATGTTGCAAAAATAAATAATAATATTATAGGATATTTGGCAGGTAGTGTTAATAACGTAAACGAATGTTTTACAGAAAAATTTGCAGAAATTGAAAACATGTACATAGAAAATCAATATAGAAGATTAAAAATAGGTAGTAAATTAATTATCAAATTTAAAGAATGGTGTAAAGAAAATAAAATTGAGTACATTAAAGTATCAGTATGGAGCCAAAACATAGAAGCGATAAATTTTTATCAAAATAATAATTTTATTGATTATGAAAAAACATTAATATGTAAATTGGAATGAGCTACTTAAACATTATTTAGATTTAGGATTAATAAACGGAAATACTACTATTCATTGTATCAGTATTTATATCAAAGTCTCTAGTTGAAAATAAAATGAAAGTTAAAAAGCTAATATTTGTATGTGGATTTAAAAATAATCTATAAATAGATTATTTTTATAAGAATTAATGATAGGAGAATATAATGGAAAAACATATGATAAAAGAGTAAAGAGATAAATAATAAATATATAAAAGGTGATGTAAAATGAATTTAAAAGAACAAATAGAAAATTATAAAACTTATAATGAGCAGGAGAAAAACGACAGAGAAATAATGATTGAATGTATAAATAAATTTGAAGATGTATTAACAAGAGAGAATAAGATATGTCATTTTACTGCGTCAAGCTGGATTGTAAATAAAGAGAGGACAAAAGTGTTAATGATTTATCATAATATTTATAAATCATGGGCATGGACTGGTGGACATGCAGATGGAGATAGTAATTTATTACATGTAGCATTAAAAGAAGCAAAAGAAGAAACAGGATTAAAAAATTTGAAATTATTAAGCGATGAAATATTTGGAATTCAAATACTCACAGTAGATAGCCATATAAAAAGAGGGAAATTTGTGTCTTCACATTTACATTTAGACTGCTGTTTTTTATTAGAAGCTGATGAAAGTGAGGTATTAAAAATAAAAGAAGATGAAAATAGTGGTGTAGAATGGATTGATATTGATAAAGCAGAAGAAGTTACGAAAGAGTCAAAAATGAAACCAATATATAGAAAGCTAAATGAAAAGATAAGAAGATATAAATAAAAGCAATTATTAAGTATTTCAAGAAATATAGGTGAAAAATTCTATGAGATTTTTGAGAACTATAAAAGTGGAGGAAAATAAAAATGTATAGAAAATCTATAATGATTGATATGGATGAAGTTATTGTAATAGGAAGATTTTCAGAATTCCTAGTAGAATTTTTAGAAGAAGTAGATTTTAATCAATTACATAGTCAATATAGACAAGATTTAATAAAAGGAAGAGAAGAAGAATTTAAAAAGATATATCAATATAAAAATTTATATAAAAATGATAATGGAGATTATATTGAGCCATTACCTAATTGTGTTGAAGTAATACAAGACTTAAACAAAAAATATGATGTTTATATTGCAACGACTTATATTTGGAAAGAAAATGTAATTGATGTATCTACCAACCTAAAGAATAAATTTGAATATATACATTATTGGCTACCTTTTGTTGATACAAATAATTTTATATTTATTACAGATAAAACAAAAATAAAATATGATATTGGAATTGATGATAGAATAACGAATTTAGAAAACTGTAATAAGAAGTTATTATTTACAGAATTCAGAAATAAAAAATTAACTAATGAAGAACTTGAAGAAAAATGTGTAATAAGAGTAAATAATTGGTTAGATGTAAAGAAAGAATTATTATATATTTAAGATAGGGGAAAAGAATGGATAAGCCAATAAGAAAAGCAGTTAGATGTTTTTTAATAAAAAGTAATAAAGTAGTAGTAACGAAATATACAGAAGGAAATAAAAAAGCAGGGTATTATGAAATACCAGGTGGGAAAATTGAAGAAGGAGAAACTCCAGAACAGACAACTATAAGAGAAATGAAAGAGGAAACAGGACTTAAAATTAAAAACTTAAAATATAAAGGACAAATCATAATTGAATACCCAAATAGAATATTTGATTTTGATGTATTTATATGTAATGAATGTGAAGGAAAACCACAAGATTTTGAAGAAAATACATCAGCGTGGATAGAAATTAATGAATTATTGAAAAAGAAAAAAATATTATCTAGTATAATGATTTTAGATAGATTTTTTATTAAAGGTTTAACTGATGAAAAATGTAAATTTAAAATGCAGATACAAGTAGATGAGAAAGAAAACAAGTATATGTACCAGACTTTCCTATTGGTGTAGGATATCAAAATTATGAAATTTGGAGCAAATTGCTTAAATATTACTTGAGTTTAGGATTAATCAATGAAAATACTACAATTATAGGACATAGTATTGCACCAGTATTTATATCAAATAACGATTCATATGTAAATTATGAATCTGAAAAAGAATTAGCAAATAAAATTGCAACGGAACAAGTTTTTATTCCTAATGCAGGACATATCAATAGTGAAAGTGGATATGATACTTTTGAAGAAATTGTTAGTTATTTGTAATTCAATAAAATATAACAGTGTTCAATTCGATACGGTTAAAAAATATAAAGTCTTCTTTTGATAGAAGGCTTTTAAGCATCTTTCACCTAAATAAATCATAAAATATATCATTTTATCTTGCTAATACCATAAAAGCATGATATAAAGATATTAGCAATTTAAATTATAAATTGTTAATATCAAAAAAAGAAGGTGTAAATATGAAAAAAGAAGAAATAACATTAAAAAATACAAAAGCAGAAATATTAGAAGCATTAAATGAAGCACTAGAAAGAGAAAAAGAATTAGAAAAAGCAAAATATGAACCTCAAAAAGAAGAAGAAAAGAGAAAAAAAGAAAAAGCAATTGAAGTAACGAAAGAAAATGTAGAACAAAAGATTTTTTCTGAAGAGCTAAATAATAAATTTAAAGATTTAGAAATAGCTATAAAAGCAGAAGAAGAAAAGTTAAAAGAACTATATGGCATAGAAAAAGAATTGAGCAATTTAGTAGTCATAGTAAATGCAGGAAAAGATTACATGGCAAAATTAGAAAATGAAAAAAATACGAAAATAGAAAAAATAAATAGTGAAATAAAAGAATTAGAAGAAGAATATCAAAGTAAAAAAGAAGAATTAGAAAAAGAGTACGAAATAAAGGCAAAAAATCTAAAAATAGAAAGAGATAGAGAAGTTGAAGAATATAATTATAAATTAAAAAGAGATAGAGAAATAGCAAATAATAAATGGGAAGATGAAAAAAAGCAAAGAGAAAAAATATTAGCAGAAAAAGAAGAAAGGGCAGAAACGCTTTTAGAAGAAGCAAAAGCAAAAGAAGAAAATATTAAAGAATTAGAAGAAAAAGTAAAAACAATACCAGAATTACTTGAAAAAGAATATGAAAGAGGTAAAAAAGAAGCTACAACGGAAATTCAAAAAGAAAACAAATATACAACAGAATTATTAAAAAAAGATTTTCAAAATACAATAGATAGGCAAAATGACAAAATTGAATCATTAAAAGAAGAATTACAAAAATCAAACGTAGAAAAAGAATCAATGCAAAATAAATTAGATCAAGCATATAATCAAATAGAAGAAATGGCAACAAAAACAGTTGAAGCAACAGGGGGAGTTAAAATACTTGGAA
>CAMMNR010000149.1 GCA_946498265.1 uncultured Clostridium sp.
TGTCTATAGATTTTATTAAATTTATAGATATATTTTTAACCTTCTAGACAAATTGCTATTTATATTTTACTCTATATTATCATGAATGAAAATAGTTATCAATATAATTATTTGTTGTTGAAATACTATATTAAAAGAATAATAGCGTCTTAAATCTATTCTTCTTTTGACTATTGTTCTACTATTGTATATCCTTCAGTGTTGGGTTTAGTAACATCACTGTCTTTAACCACACCAAATTCGTATTTATAATCTGTTGTTCTATTATTTTGATTATCTATCATTTTTATTGCTAAACCAGTGTCTACATCGATAAATTTTTCTGTATTTCCATCTCTAATTAAATAGCACTCTTTATCATTAAGTTTTACTTTATCAACACTTGTTGTAAGTGCTATCCATATATTTTCTATGATATTTTCTCCAGTAAAATATATAGGGTTAATTATGATATCTCCGAATGTGTTTAAAGTTTTTGTTTCTCCATTATCTATCAAAGCAATTATTTCAGTTTTTGACTTATACAGTATCATTTTTATAGGATTTTTATTTTCTGAAAATATACTCATGTTTCCCAATGTGATTCCATCTTTATTGTATGACTCTAAAATACTCATTTGCCCATTAGAATATGTTTCCGTTTTAGTATAGAAATTATTTAGAGTTATCATATTATTTGCCTTATTAGATAAATTAGTAAGTATAAAAAATTTTCTTCCTATTATTATTATAAATAAAACTAATATAATTAATAAAACATTTCTTAAGAATTTTAATTTATTATTATATTTTTTAATATATTTAACTTCTCTTTCATCTCTTTTTACATTATTTAATTTTAGATCTTTTTCCATATTTTCAAATATCTTTTTACATTCTTCACATTCATTTAGATGTTCTTCAATGTACTTATTTGTATCATTATTTGTTAACCTTTCAATATAATTGGGTAATAAATCTTGAACAATTTTGCAATCTTTTTTTTCTTTCATATCAATCAACCTCCTTTAATTGATTTTTTCCTCGATAAAATGTTACTCTAGCCCAATTTTCTGTCTTATTCAAAATAATACCTATTTCTTTAAAACTAAGTTCTCCTGTTATTCTTAAGTAAATTACTTCTCGTGTTTTTTCATCTAGAGCTTGCATTTTCTTATACAATAACATTTTTTCATCATTGGAAATAACCTTTTGTTCAGTTGTATCCTCTTCTCTTGTCTTTAGTAGTTCTTCTTCAACTTGTATAACTTTTTTATTCTTTTTACAGTAATCATACCATATATGTTTAGCAATTTGACATAACCATACTGATATTTTACATTCACCTTTATATGTGTCAATTTTCTTAACAGCTTTGTAAAAAGTTTCTTGCGTTAGTTCTTCTGAAATATCATTATTATGGGTTAGACAGAATAAATATTTGTTTACTGTTTCAAAATATTGTTTATATATTTGCTCCATATCCTGCATAACTTTTATCCCCCTTTGTGTATATGACGATTGAAATTGAAATTCGTTACAAAATATTTAAAAAATATTAAAATTTTTAAATATTTTCTAAAAAACTTATTTTCTATTCTCTAACCTATTATACAAATTACTAATTGTTCCTTATATACCAAATTCTTCTGCATATTCTACTGTACCAAATATTTTTAAATTTGTATCATTTAATTCTATTGCCATAAAATTTTCATCTGCTACTTCAAATGGTGCTTTTATTCCATATTGACTTGCTGGCACATAACCTGACTTTGGATAATATTCTTCACTCCCCAAGACAATAGAATAGTGGTATCCTAATTTTTTGGCTATTCTATGTCCTTCATTTATCAGCTTTTTTCCTATTCCTTGTCTTCGATATTCTGGTAATACTGCAAGCGGTGCTAATGCCAATTCTTTATATTTTCCAACTTTTATTTTTGTAAATAATATATAACCAACTACTTTATTATCTTGTATTGCTACCAAAGATAGTTCTGGAATAAAATTATTACTTTTTCTTAATTTTGCCACTAAATCTTGTTCATTTCCATCACTATGTTCTGCTGTCGCAAATGCTGTTTTTACGACATTATATACTTCCTCATAATCTTTTGGTTTTTCTTGTCTTATTTCTAACATTACTAATCTCCTACAACTTACTATTTTTAATATCATCAATTATCAATCACATTAAGAAATATAAATTAAACAAGACCCTCTAAAAAACACATTTTAAGGGTCTTGTTCAATTTATATTAATCTTGTTTTTCAAACATATCTTTTCCAACTCCACATATTGGGCATACCCAATCTTCTGGAATGTCTTCAAAAGCTGTTCCTGGAGCTATTCCGCTATCTGGATCTCCTTTTTCTGGATCATATATATATCCACATGCCATACATACGTACATTTTATCACCTCCATATATTATTCATGAATTTCAAACATATCTTTTCCTTCTCCACATACAGGACATACCCACTCTTCTGGTAATTCCTCAAATGGAGTTCCTGGTTTTATACCAGCTTTTTCATTTCCAAATTTAGGATTATATATATATTTGCATTGTATACATTCATATCTTTGATTATCTGATTTTTCTGATTGAAAGTTTTTATATCCTAATCCTAATGCTACTATTACCATTAATAGAAAAGATAATGCTTTCCAAATTCCACTTTCTAATAGTATAACCGCAAATATTCCAAATGTTGCACTTATTCCATATAAAATTAAAACTGCTTGCTTTTGGCTAAATCCTTTTCTTACTAATCTATGATGCATATGTCCTTTATCAGCTTTAAATATTGCTTTTATTGATTTTCCTTTAATTATCCTTCTTATTATTGCCCATAAAGTGTCAAATATCGGTAATCCCAATACTATTAGTGGTAAAACTATTACTGCTATAGTATATGTTTTTGCTACACCTAATATAGATATTATCGATAATGAAAAACCTAAAAAGTTTGAGCCTGTATCTCCAATAAATGTTTTTGCCGGTGCAAAATTAAATGGCAAAAATCCAACTAATGCTCCTGCTAATGCTGTTATTAATAGTATTGAAACCAAAGGAGAACCATTTAATACAAATATTATTAATAAAGATATTGAAGATATTACAGATATTCCTGATGATAGTCCATCTAATCCATCTATTAGATTAATTGCATTTGTAACTCCTACTATCCATCCAATTGTTAGTATTACTGAAAAAATTTCTTTTCCTGCTTCTGATGTTATAAAAGATGGAACAATATCATCAATTCTTATCCCAAAAGAAACAACAACTATTGCTGCTAAAACTTGTCCCGCTAATTTTACTATCGGTTTTATAGTTTTTATATCATCTATTATACATGTTATTGATATAATAACTATTCCTAAAAACATTCCTAAGAGTTTTTTTCCATATTCTTCTACACCAAATAAATCTATTGTTTTTTCCATGCTCATTACTATTAATAAGTAAATGACCGACACTAAGAAACCTAGTATTACAGCTGGTCCACCAAATTTTGGCATAGCTTTTTTATGCATTCTTCTTTTATCTTTTGGTATATCTACTGCTCCAACTTTTTGTGCAATTTTTATTGTATATGGCGTTGCCATAAATGTTACTATAAATGCTAGCAAAAATGCAATAGCTATATCTCCCCACATACTTATGCCTCCTATTTCATGTTTTCATTTTCTATTTCTTTTATTATATCCAATCTTTCTTGATGTCTTCCACCTTCAAATTCTGTTGCTAACCACATTCTTAATATACATATTGCTTCATTTGGTGTTACATCATCTGCTCCTATCGCTAATATGTTGCTATTATTATGTAGTCTTGAATATTTGGCTGTATATTCATTATGACAAGGAGTACATATTATTCCTTTGAATTTATTTGCAACAACACTCATTCCTATTCCTGAACGACAAATTAATATTCCTTTATCTGCCTTTTTGCTTTGCACTAGTTTAGCTACTTCTTTGGCTATATTAGGATATTCTACTCTTTCTTCATTCATACATCCACAATCAATGTATTCTATATCTTTTTCTTCTAAATATTTCTTTATTTCTTCTTTTAGCTTATATCCTCCGTGATCACTACCTATTGCTATCATTCGAATCACTCCATTCTTATTTTACAATATATCATAAGTTTGTAGATATTACAATATTATTTTGAATTTTACTTGCTTTTTCCTTAAAAATGTGTTAAAATATCATATGTTATAATGAATTTAGACTAAGAGGAGGTGCTTAATAAATGCCAAATATTAGATCAGCTAAAAAAAGAGTTAAAGTTATTGAAAAAAAGACTTTAAGAAATAATATGATTAAATCTGGATGTAAATCAGCTGTTAGAAAATTTGAAGAAGCTATAAATGCAGGAAACATAGAAGAAGCTAAAGTTTTATTATCTGAAGCTACTAAAAAAATAGATCAAGCTTGTACAAAAGGTGTTTATGTAAAAAACACAGCAGCTAGAAAGAAATCTAATTTATCAAAAAAATTAAATGCAGCAATGGCTTAATGCTGAATAAAAATTATGCATAGTTTTTATTTTCCCCTCATAAATGAGGGGAATTTTTTAAATTTTTCTTTATCTTCTAATTCTTAAAATCTTTTGAATTTGCATTAAAAGCTATAGATGTTTTTATATATTATATTATTTTATGATTTTTGTCAACTAAATTTATAGTAGATTTTTCCATTGTCTTTTCTACGTTGAATTAAATTGGAAATGCCCTTTTGTATTCCTTAAACAGCATATCTACGA
>CAMMNR010000150.1 GCA_946498265.1 uncultured Clostridium sp.
TATATAATCTGTTCCATTTTTCCCCCTTACTACCTTATTGTTAGTAAGTTTAGTTGCTCGTCTTATACAAATTTATTACTGCGTTAATAAGATTAAATACAAAATTTATAAATTTTTATAATGAAGAAACATTACTATTTTCGTTTCTACTTATGTGAAATTTTATCATTTCTGTAAGAGAAGAGTTTGGATCTTCTCTTACAATATCTTCTACTCTGCTTTTAATCTTTTGTATCTTCATTTGAAATTACCTCTTTAGAATTTTTACCTTCTTCTGTGTCTAGTGAGATTTTTAATAGTTCAGCAACTTCATTATTTTTGTAACGATTTATTATATGTTTTATTGTTACTACACTACTTTCTATCATACTAAACAGAGAATAAATTGGAATACATACGAAGTATGCATTATGAAAGTCTGGATACGGAGAGTTATAGTATAAGTTATCATTATATAGATTTCTTAAAAGTTCTAAATCTTTCACATTTGAAACAAGCTTATCCACTCTTTCTTTTATCATATTATCATTTGAATTTTCTAAATCTCTAATAAAATCTTCTATACCAGCAATAGTTTTATTTACTATTCTGTTACACATACCTTGTTCTACTTTTATTTTTTCAATTTCTTTAATGTACTCTTCGCTACAAAATTCCTGTGATATGTACGTTTCTTTATAATATTCAAAACTTTCAGAACTTTCTATCCAACTTTTCCAATCTAAAATATATTTTTTATACATTAGACAGCTTTCCTTTAAGAAATATAAATCATAAATAAGACTTTCTCTCATTGTTTTAATTTCTGTTCCTTTTTTAATTTTATTATTATTTAACATATCAATTCCCTCTTTCTCCTCATAAATTTTATTTAATTCTTGTTCTACCTCTGGTGTCATTTTTAAATTTTCTGTATCAGCAAAAGCTGACTCTTCAAAATGGTTATTCATTTTAAATTCCCCTTTCATAATTGTATTTTCTTATTCTTTCTTCTAGCATTTCAAATTCTTTGAATATATAATCTCTTATTGTCCAAGCTATCGCCAAAGTTGTATAATCAAATGTACCTATATCTACATTATTATCGAAATCTGAAAAATTAGTACCTATAGAGCATAAGCAAGAACATATAATACTTAATTCAGATAAATTTTCGTATATAGAATTTCTATACATTTCAATTTTGTCATCTAAAATTTGAGCTTGTTCTACTGTTGCAACTGGTTTCTTTAAACACTTTATAATACCGTTAAAGTTATCTTTTAATGACTGTAAAAGCTCTATACATTGGTTATCTTTAAGTTTAAATTCAGATATAATTTCTTTATATTGGTTATTTATATCTGCAGAAAACTCATTATCAAAATCTTTTGTATTCTTGGTTGTTTCTTGAAATCGTTTAAAATTCGCTTGTCCTACAACTCCATTTAAAACTCTTTTAATATCTTCTTTCTGAGCCAACAAACTATCACAAGTTGCTCTCATTTTAGTTAAAGTTTTTATAACTTCCGTGTTCATATTTGTACCTTTATTATATTTTTTATTATTTTTCATTTTTAAATCTCTCCTTTATTTTTATTGTAGCTTTCCATACATTTTATATGGCTAAAAGCTAATTTGAATGTATTGCTTATAATCTGTTTATCTGTGTCAGAATACTCTACTTGTGAATAAGTTTCTTGTAGTAATTTCATAGTATCTTCAAGAATAACAGTAGCAACTTCTGGTGGAACCTTTGCAAAGTTTATTGTCATTAGTTCTGCACCTCCTAACATATATGTTTCGTAGACAATTCTTTGTACTTCAATGTCATATTTATTTGAAAAGCTATCAGTTACACTACTCATCTTTTTAGCATTTTCTTGTTGTAGTATTTGTTGAGCATCTGCATAATATGTTACATACTTTCTTGGCTTATCAAGTAGCTTTACAGAATATGAATATACTCTTTGATTAGCTGGAAAATTTCTAGCTGATTGACCATTGTTGGCATAGTCTGCCAATTCTGACAGATTATAAATTTCTTGTAACATAACTTTCCCATTTTTCCATATACTTGATAACATTTCAGTATCAATATTAAGTTTTGAACCATCTACTTTCTTCAGCCATACTTCATAATATAAGTAACCATTATTCGTAAATTGTTTTACTGCAATATAAGCTATATTTCCGATTCTTCTTTCTAGTTTTTCTTTAAAGTATCTAAAATCATTATATGGACTTTTTATTTCAGCAAATGGTTTATTATAAAGTAATATAGCCATTATTTCTTTTTCTTTATCTCCTGTAAAATTGTTTAGTATAATTTCATTGACCTCATACATTGACTTACTTACAGAAGATCTGTTCCTTACACTTTTTGCTATACTTTCTATCAGTTCTCCTGTTGTAATATCTAATATAGTATTTTTGTCTATTCTCCTAAATCTTCTGATATGTGATAAATGTTGAAAGTTAGCTTTTGTAACCTTAATTTTAACCATCCCATTTTTAAGAAATTTCATTGTTGTTCTCTGATTAGCTTTAGGTTTAGTGTAGGGAAGTCTTTTTATATTCAAGTTTCTATTACCCTCAATTTTTCAGTCATCTCCTTTCCCACGTTGTTACACCCTTAATATTTAGAAAAATAATTTAACGGTGTAACAACGTGTAATCACTATAAGTTGTTATTTCTATAATTAACTAGTATCTTTACAGAAGTAATAACTTGTTTTGTGATATTAACCGCGGTTTTTGTTTATCACTATAATTATTATAAAATGACGTTTTTAATAGTGTAATAAAAAATATAAGTTTTTATAAAAATAACTATTAACATTTTACAATTTTATTGATATAATAGGAAAAAAGGAGAAATGAAATGAAAGAAAATTTTTTGAACTATTCTGATATTTTTTATAAAAAGAAACAAAGAGATTGCAAAATATCCTTTGAAATGAATAAAACAAAGAATGGAAAAGAAAAAGTTTACAAGCATACTCCTACATTGAATGAAATAGTAAAAAATGTAGAAACAGATTATGAAGAAATTATAGTTACTGACTTATGGAAAGAAAAGAGAAAGGGAAAAAAGGATTCAATTATAGGAACGAGTATAGTAAATATTTTAAATGCTGGAAATACTTTAAATAAATTATTTCGAGAGTATAAATTAAAAATTAAAGAGATTCAGCCCAAAATGCTTGAAGAATTATATAATCAATTTATAGACATAAAAAAGAAATATGGTTTAGACAAAATGAATAAAGAATCTGTATTAGAGCTATACTATAAAATAGATGATAAGATTAATGAGAAGTCTGAACATTATATGTTTAAAGAGAATAAAATTGTCAGTAACAAAGAAATTATAAAGCAAATAAAACCAGTTGAAGATAAAGAATATAAATTAGTATATAATTTTCTAAAAGAAGTCTATTCATTTGATATAGAAGAAAAAATAGGCCTTTCTGGACAATGTTCATTGATTATATCTGTTTTAAGCAATACTGCAAATAAAAATATTGATATTAGTTTAATATTTTTTAGTACCGTTCAAAATTACCTTGAAATGTTAATGAAGGATATAGAGAAATTAATAGGAGAAAATGCTATTTTTATAAACAATAGTATATATAATTTTATTACAGACTTCCAAAATATATATTTATTCAGAGAAAGCGAATTATATAAAGTAGAAAAATATAATATCTTATATAAATACCAGTTTGAACAGCCCAATAATACATTTTATAATAAAATGAGAATATATTTAGAAAATAAACCAGATGAAAATAGTAATAATTTTATATATGATATTGTTATAACCTTTTTGGATTCACTTATATCAGATATAGAACATATTAAATTTATGGCTAATATGAGATATATGCCTAATATAGACATTATAAACATTTTCAAAGACTTTTATTCTTCAAGTTCAGAGTTACCAAGAGTACAAGTAGAATATATAAAAATCACAAAGGACTTTTATGGTAATACTCTAAAAACTCCAAAATCAGTTCCTTATATGTATAGTTATTATATTACAACTTTATTAGAACTTTATGACGTTACTATATATCATTTATATTTAGATAATAGAGAAATTCATAGGTGTAAAAATTGTGGTAGATATTTTATAACTGATACTAAAAACAGTGAAATTTTTTGTAAGAGAATAGATTTTAAATATAAAGGTAGGAAAATACGATATTGTTTTGAAATAGGACAACAAGAAAATAGAAGTCAAGATATATCAAAAGCAAAGAATTTACATCATACTTTATATAATAGGTTTAGAAATCATTATAGAAAAACAGAATTTCCTAGATATATGAAAGAATATGAAGAAATCAAAAATAAATTAAGAAATGGCCAAATAACTAAAAAACAATATGAAAAGTTTTTTGAAAGATATGATAGGAATTTTAAGAAAAAACACCCTTCTGATAGATATAATAGAAAATCTAAAAATAAACACTTATAGAAATAAAACAAGTTGTTACACCCTTAATATATATTTTAATATTTTAAGGAAATAACAACTTGCTTTTTCTGATTAATTGCTAAAACGGTCATATTTCAATTTTATATTTAGAAGCGGGAAGTTTTCCAATGGAGTACAGAAAACATCTTATAACTAAAATTTGAGCTAACTAGATATAATCATAATCTACAAACACTTTTTATACTTTTTCACATTCAATTATCTTTTGTATTTCTTGTTGTAGCTTTGACA
>CAMMNR010000151.1 GCA_946498265.1 uncultured Clostridium sp.
TGTCTTATATCCATTCCTTCATTTCTAAATACTCTTCCTAATTCATATACTTTGTCAAATCCACCTACTATTAATCTTTTTAGATTTAGTTCTAACGCAATTCTTAAGTACATATCAATATTTAAGCTATTGTGATGTGTTATAAATGGTTTTGCTGTTGCTCCTCCTGATATTGTATTTAATATTGGTGTCTCAACTTCTAAATATCCTTTTTCATTTAATATTTCTCTTATTTTGCTAATTATTTTACTTCTTAATATAAATGTTTCTTTAACTTCTGGATTTACTATTAGATCTGTATATCTTTGTCTATATCTTAAATCAGGGTCTTTTAATCCATGAAATTTTTCTGGTAATGGTCTTAGAGATTTTGAAAGTAGTGTTACTTCTTTAGCATGAACTGAGATTTCTTCTGTTCTTGTTTTAAAAACAAAACCTGTTATTCCTATTATATCTCCTATATCCCATGTTTTGAATTCTTTATAACTTTCTTCTCCTAAATCATTTATACTAACATAACTCTGTATTTTTTCATCACAATCTTGTATTGTACAAAATGATGCTTTTCCCATTATTCTTTTTGCTATTATTCTTCCAGCAACAGTTACATCTTTTTGCTCAAATTTTTCATAATTTGCTTTTATTTCTCCAGCTGTATTTGTTCTATTAAATTTTGTTATTTGATAAGGATCTTTTCCTTGTTCTTGTAATTCTTTTAGCTTGTCTCTTCTTATTTGCATTAAATGATTTACATCTATTTCTTCTGTTTGATTGTTTGTATTGTTTTCTTGCATTTTTTAACATTCCTTTCTGTTTTTTATCTTATCTAATTTTTTATTAATAAATTTTGCTTATATATTATATATTAAAAATAGTAAAATGTAAACGGTTTTATGTTGTTTTATAAACATATAATTTAATGCTAGATTTAATATATTCAAAAAAATTTTTTAGTATAAAGTCAATCTAAAAGCATAACTTTTGTTACTTAAGTTAACTGTATTGTAAGTACTTCTATAAGTAGCTGGATAATCATTTCCTTTTCCGTAAAGCATCTCCTCCCCTACCAATAGATGGATATTCATTTTTATTATTTTTTTCTAATGTCCATTCTCCAACGTTTCCAGCTATATCATATATATTCATTTTACAATTTCTACTACTAGCTCCTGTTGTCATTAATATACTTCTATTTTGTAATTTTTTATTGTTTTCAACATATTCACTTGTATCTACTGTATTAGATACAAAACTATTTGATATTGTATATTCTCCATTTTCTATTCTAAAAGTTGCGTTATTATAATTTCCCCAATTTGTTGAATCTTTTGTTAATTCATCTACTGACAATCCACCTTTTACTTGCAAATGTTTTAAAACTAAATCCCACTGTATTCCAAACATTAAACTACTTGTATAGTCTCCATTATTTATTTGACTAGATTTTATTTGTGCATTTGCACATGTTATATAATTATATGGATATTTTCCTTGTGCTATTACTAGTGTTCTTGAATTATCTTCTTTTGCTGGATAAGTATCTGCTCCAACTTCATATTGTCCTATCCAAAATCCTCCATTTTTATATACACTACTTAACATTGTTTCTTTTAAATCTTTATACTGTTGTGCTGTTAATCCACATCCTGTTGTATCATTTGGATTTGTTGTTTCACTTTCTGTATTACCTTGACCATCGTACCACTCATCTGTATATCCATTTCTTGAAAGCAATGTTCCTGTATAATTATTTAAAATTCTTTCTATATTTTCAAAATCTTTTGAATCATCTGGTGGAGTCCCTTCATTATACGTTGTATTTGTATATATACTTTTGGGCACCTCTATCCATGTCCAATAATTTGTTCCATCTGTTACCACTAATCCTGTTGTTAAATCTGTTCCGTCTACACGTTCAAATTCTTTTCCTGGCAAATATGGCTTAGTATCTTCTGTTTGGAAAGCTTCTACGTCTTTTGTATATATTGTTTCTTCATATTCTACATTATATAATCCTTTTGGAAGACTTTCTAATGTATAATATGTAACACCATCATATTCAAATCCTTCATAACTTACTACTTTTCTATCTTGAATATTTATGATAAATTCATTTTCTTTTATTCCATCTATTCCCAATGATTTTACTGTATTAATTGAATAATATCTATAATTTGAAAATTCTGTATTTGCGATTCCTATTGTTGATAAAACTGTTTTTGCCTGATCGTTATTTGTTATATCTTCTCCCAAACTCAAAACGGTTTCATCACCGGCTTTATATTTATCATATAACTCATTTACTTCTGTTTGCATTAGTTTCATTTCTACTGTAAATGTTGTAAATCTAGCTGATTTTATTGAATTTATACCACTATATGTAGCAACTGTTGCCAGTATTGATAATATTACTACTGTTATTACTAATGCTATTAATGTTATACCTTTTTGGTTTTTTAAAACTCTATTTTTCATTTGTTCCTCCAAAATACAATTAACTATTAGTAAATTAGTGTGCTTTTTACAAATTAAACTTTTTGGCTGGGGTGGTAAGATTCGAACTTACGAATGACCGGGTCAGAGCCGGTTGCCTTACCACTTGGCGACACCCCAATTTACTTTTTACATTATATCAGAAGATTTTAAAATAATAAATAGTTTTTTCAAATTTATTTAAATTTATAATAATTTATTTTTTAGAAATTATATTTAACTTTTTGATTAACTAATTTATAATAATTTTTACCATCCAAGCAGTAAGATATTATAGCTTGAATGGTAAAAATGGAATTTCTATATTTTTATTATTTCTTCATATTTTTCATATTTATCTTCATATTTTCTCACTAAATTCCAAAAAGATTTTGAATGCGTTTTATATTTTAAATGACAATATTGATGTAATACAACATAATCTATTATGTTTCTATTATACATTACTATTTCAGGATTTATTGTTATTTTATTATCTACACATTTTCCCCAAACTTTCATTTTCTCTATTTCATATTCTTCTGGTGCAAAGCCTAACATTATTCTAGTTTTTTCCATGGCTCTTTCTATTTCTACTTTTGCAATTTGTTCGTACATTTTCTCTATTGCTAAATCTAATATTTCCTTACTTGACATTTTTTTGTATTTATTAGGTAGTGATATCTTTATAGTTTTATTATCAATATCTAATTGTGTTATTTTTATATTTTTGTATACTATTTTTACTCTATAATCTATTCCTAGCACAGGAACTGGATGTCTCTCAACACCTGTATTAACTGCTAATTTTATGTTTCTATTTGTTCTTACTAAATTCATTTCTATCACTCCTTAATAAAATTTTTGTTTTACAAAATATTGTTCGCTTTTGTTGTTACTATTCTATATTTTATTTTTCAATTTGTCAATACTTTTTTCAGAAAAATATAAAATTTTTGTTTGGTTATTGTCTTTTTATTGAAACTGTAATATAATTCAAATATAATTTACGTAAAAATTGTAAAACTTTTTACCCTTTTTGGACGCGTCCCCAAAAGGGTAAAATTTAGAGGAGTGATTTTATGATTAATGTTTTAGTTAATGGTTGTAATGGTAAAATGGGACAAGTTGTTTGCTCTTTATTAGATAAAAGTGAAACATTTCAAATACAATGTGGAGTTGATAAAAATTTGTCTATTGAAAATAATTTTCCTGTTTATGATGATGTTTCTAAAATTACTAGTAAACCTGATGTTATAATTGATTTTTGCATTCCTATTGCTACTATTAATATTTTAGATTATGCTGTAACCACGGGAATTCCTATTGTTATTGCTACAACTGGATTTACGGATGAGCAAGAAAATATTATAAAAGAAGCTAGTAAAAAAATTCCTATTTTTAAGTCTGCTAATATGTCTTTTGATATTATGATTATGAAAAAATTAGTTTCATGGCTTGCTCCTTTGATGAAAGATACTGATATTGAGATTATTGAATCTCATCATAATAGAAAAATTGATAGCCCTAGTGGTACTGCTCAAATGTTAGCTGATACAATTAATGCTTCTTTAGATAATAAACTTTATTGTGAATATAACAGACATGATAAACATGAAAAAAGAAATAAAAATGAAATTGGTATGTCTTCTATTCGTGGTGGTAATATTGTTGGTGAACATACTGTCCAGTTTATTGGGGATTTTGAGACTTTTGAAATTAAACATACTAGTTATTCTAGAAATGTTTTTGCTGAAGGTAGCCTGAAAGCTGCTGAATTCATTGTTAAGCAAAAACCTGGTTTTTATAGCATGGAAGATATGTGTGAAATATAACAAAAATAATCTTAGTTTTCTTTTATTGGATTCTAAGATTATTTTTATTTTATTTTTTATTAAATTCTACCAAATAAAATTTGTATTCATCTATTGCTATACATTATTAACGTTTCTTTTTAATAACAATTGTTTGTAAATATTTTATAGTTTTTCTATCTCAATTTTTGACAATCCTGTTATTTCTTCTATTTCTTCATTTTTTATTCCTTTTTCTTTCATTTTTCTTGCTATTTCTTTTTGCTTTTTTTCTTCTCCCATTTTCCTGCCAATCTTTTCTCCTATTTTCTTACCAGCCTTTTCTCCTTCTTCTCTTGCTCTTTTTTCTTTCGTAAATTCTCTATATTCTCCCATTACTTTCCAATCATTTATTCTTTGCATTATTTCATCTT
>CAMMNR010000152.1 GCA_946498265.1 uncultured Clostridium sp.
AATATTTAGAGGTATATGATATATATTGGGCAGGAAATGATGAAAGAAGACAAGAAAAAATAAGTGAATTACAAGACATAGATTTGCAATTACATAAAGGAAAAGAAACAAAAGAATATGCAGAAGAAGGAGCAAGCAAATATACAGACATAGGACAAATGTATAGTTCATATTTGGAAAGAGATTCAAAGGAAGAAGCTAAGAGTGAAGAAAATGAAAGAAACTAAATATAATAATTTTAAGGAAGGGAGAAACATATAATGGGAATTAGTACAGATTTGATTTATGATGTAAAGAGAAAATTGTTAGCAAAATATCCTAGATTCAGTAGCGAAATAGCAGTCAGCAATATTGAATTTAAAGAAAATTTAAAATATCATACTGTAGCAACTGATGGAAAAAACGTATATGTTGATCCTAATTATTTTGAAAGTTTAAGCGAAAATGAAAGAATATTTACAATAGCACATGAGATAATGCATATTAAATTTATGCACATGTTTAGATTAAAGGATAAAGATGGCAAAAAAAGAGATCCAGACCTTTGGAATATAGCAACTGATGCTATTATAAATGCAAATTTAGAAAGAGATGGATTTACAATTAAGGAAGGATATGTAAATATGCCAGAAGCATTAAATTATTCGGCAGAAGAACTTTATCAAAAGTTATTGGAAGAAAAAGAAAAGAAACAGAAAGAACAACAAAATGAACAAAAGCAAGAGCAAGAAGATGAAAAAAATAGTAATAAGGGAAAATCGGATAAAGATGAAAATCAAAATTCAAATGAAGAAAAATTACAAGGTGATGATCATAGCTTATGGGAAGATGCTTTTAAACAACAAAATTCTAAGGAAAAAGAGCAAAAGGATAAACAAAGTCAAAAGCAAGAAGAAAATGATGAACAACAGATAGATATGAATTTTGACGAAAGAGGAGAATTTGAAGATAATAGAAAAGAAAAAAGAGAAAAGTTTAAATCTAGACGAGAAAAGACTCAAAAAGACTTAAGAAATGTAAAAGAAGAAATGACTAAATCAGGAAATATAGGTGAAAGCAAAGAAGCTATTGATTGGAAAGTTTTATTACGAAGGGAAGTAGAAAAAACAGAAACAATTTGGAGTCAAAGGCGTTCTATTGCAGAAAATAATTTTGCTTATAGACTAGAAGAAAATGATTTAGAGGATGAGGCAGAAACAGAAGTTATGATAGATGTTTCGGGATCAGTAGATGAAAATATGGTAAAGGGATTTTTAAGACAATTAAAGCCGTTATTGAAAGAAAGCAAGTTACAAGTAGGATGTTTTGATACAAAATTTTATGGATTTAAAAATATACAAACATTAAAAGACATCAATAATTTTAGTATACCTGGTGGTGGAGGAACAGACTTGGATTTACCAGTAAGATCGTTTTCTAAAAAAAGAGAAATAAATAAAATTATATTTACAGATGGTTATGGCTATATGCCAAAAGAAGATTTAAAAAAAGAAAATGTTATTTGGTTAGTCTATGGAAAGAAAAATTTTCAACCTTGTTGTGGTAAGGTTATAAATATTACTGAAAAACAATTAGAACAACTACGTCAAATTGATAAAAGTAGTTCTATCGATGGGTTAAGCAGATAGAATATTAAACTTTAAAAATAATATTTACAACAAAATTTTGATATGATATAATCAATTGGACAAAACTAAAGAGGTGAAATCATGAATCAAATATTAAGTACAGAAAACATAAAAGAAAAAAAGAAAAGAAAAGGACCAGCAGAAATATCAAGTGTTGCAAAATTCTTTTCAATATCAATTTTAATATTTGGAATATTTATTATAGGAACAGCTTCATATTCAATGTATAAAGACTATCAAGATAGTCAAACAATAACAAAACCAACAGTAAATGTATCGCAAACAGGAGAAGACACAATAGTATTAAAGGTATTACATGATAAAGCACTTGCAAAGGTAACATATAGCTGGAAAGATGATGAAGTAATAGACTTAAATGTAAATGGCAGAAAGAATATTGAGCAAGAAATAGAAATACCAACAGGAACAAACATTTTAAAAATATATGCACAAGATGTGAATGGACAAGAAATAAACTTTACAAACACATATACAAGAGAGGGAGAGATAACATTAGATGTTACTAAACAAGAAGATGGAAACAATATTATAATATCAGCTACTGGAAAATCAGAACTTTCATACTTAACATATAGATGGGATGAAGAAGAAGAAACAAGAATAGATATAAATAATACTCAAATAGAACAAGAAATAGAAGCAATAAAAGGAACACATACATTAACAGTAATTGTAGTAGATGTAAATAATAATACAGAAACGAAAGAAATAGAAGTTCAAGGAGTAACAAAACCAAAACTAGAAGTAGCTCCTGATGCATCAGGAAATAATTTCGTTGTAACAATGTCTGACGAACAAGGATTAGAAAAAGTAGAATTCATAATTAATGAAACTAAAAAATACAGAGTTATGTTAGATGGAAAAACAGAACATGAATTTAGTTATCCATTAGAAGAAGGAGAGAATAAATTAAATGTAACTGTATATAATACAAGTGGAGTAACAGAAAATAGAAAAGTAAAAATTACAAAATAGAAAAAACCTCCTATTAATAAAGGAGGTTTTTATGAGGGGAATTTATGGAATTAAATTTACTAAAAATATTAACATATTTTATACTATATTCATTCTTGGGATGGATAATAGAATCAGTATTTAGATCAATTTGTGAAAAGAAATTAATAAATACGGGGTTCTTAAAAGGACCATTTTGCCCAATATATGGAATTGGAGCAATAATAATGATACTAATATTGAATAGTTTTAAAAGCAATATGATAGTATTATTTATTATCTCAATGTTAGTATTAACAATATGGGAATATATAGTAGGATATTTATTAGAAAAAATATTTAAAACGAAATATTGGGATTATTCAGATCACAAATTCAATTTTCAAGGAAGAATTTGTTTGACAAATTCTATCTATTGGGGAATATTAGGCGTAGCATTCGTAAAATATATACATCCATTTATACAGAACTTTATAAACCAAATAGATGTAAATATATTAAAATATGTTACAACAATATGTATGATAATACTTATAGTTGATGCGATATCAACTATAGTTAAATTTAAGAATATAAAAGCAACATTGGAGAAAATAGAAACATTAAACAAAGAGATAAAAGAAAAATTAAAAGAAATACCTGTTATAGCTAAGGAAAAAGAAATAGATAAAATAAAATATAATGACAGCATACAGAAAATTATTGATGGACTTAAAAAGAAAAGAAATAGAACAATATTAAGATTATATAAAAATGTATATAGATTAAAAAAAGCATTCCCAGCAATTAATACTAAAGAGATAACTGAAGTGCTAAATAAAAAGATAGAAATTAGAAAAAAAGGAAAAAAGGATTGCAAAAAGTAATTTTTTTTGTATATAATTAATATATATGGAGGGGAAAAAGTGATACAAGAAATATATATAATAGATGATGATGATTCATCTATAGTAATTTTTAGAGAATTATTTAAAAATGATCCAGAATACAAATTTATAAGTGTAAAATCAGATCAAATAGATATAGCGCTAAAAAATATACCATCTTTAATAGTAATAAATGAAGATGCAATAGATAGAGATGTTATAGATTTATGTAGAAAAATTAGAAAAGACGAAGATAACACTATAACTCCAGTAATTGTAGTGTCATCTAATGGAAGTAAACAGCATAGAATGAAAATTTTACAAGAATCTATAGAATATTATATAAAAAAACCAGTAGATGAAGAATATCTATATTATACAGTAAAAAATTTAAATAGACTATTATCAATAAACAGAAGAATAAGTCCACTTACAGGTTTACCAGGTAATGTACAAATACATGCAGAACTAAAAAAACGATTATCAAGAAAAACACCTTTTTGTGTTCTATATTTAGACTTAGATAACTTTAAATCATATAATGATGTATACGGATTTTTAAAAGGAGACCAAATAATAGAATTCACAGCAGAAGTAATTGTAAGAGAAATCCATGATAGTCAATTACAAGATTCATTTATAGGTCATATAGGTGGAGATGATTTTGTAGCAATAGTTGATGGATTAAATTGTGAGAGATTATGTCAAAATATATTAGCAAGATTTGATGCAAATGTTACAAAATATTTTACTGATGAAGATTTAGAAAGAGGTTATATAGAAGTTCCAAATAGAAAAGGAATAATTGAACAATTTCCTTTAACATCATTATCAATAGGAGTAGTAGTTGCAGATACAAATCGTTTTCACAATATACTAGAAATTGGAGAAGTAGGAGCACAAGTAAAACATGCAGCTAAATCAGTTATGGGAAGTAGTTATGCAGTTGATAGAAGAAAATAATCTGACTGAATTTTAATTTTTCAGCCAGATTTATATTTTTATCTAAAAATATAATATATTGAATAAGATTAGAATTTCTGTAAAAACTATTACAAATACATAATTTAAGGAGGTTCTAATGGAAAGTAGTAATTTAAAAAATATGGTAATATTAAGAAATTTACCATCGAATATAGTAGAAGAAGCGATAATTGTATTGAAATCAAATAAAAATGCAAAAAAATTAGAAAAAATAGATAAATTAGAAAAGAAAGAAG
>CAMMNR010000153.1 GCA_946498265.1 uncultured Clostridium sp.
CGTCTTTAGATGCATATACTCTTAATCCTGGTTTGCTTATTCTTTTTAAACCATCAATTACTCTAGCACCTTTTTCATCATATTTTAATGTAATTCTTATAATTCCTTGGCTATTGTCTTCTATTTCTTCAAAAGCTGCAATATATCCCTCTTTAAATAATATATTAGCTATTGATAATTTCATTTTTGAAGATGGAATATCTACTGTTTTATGTTTTGAACTATTTGCATTTCTTATTCTTGTTAACATATCTGCTATTGGATCTGTAATGTTCATTAATTACTTACCTCCTTTTTTATCTTCTTTTATTTCAAAACTGATTCAAAGTAGTAAGATTCATATTTACTTTTAATCAATTATTTTTTACACTTTAATTTTGATGATTGATTTCATCGAAATTCTACCAGCTTGCTTTCTTAACACCTGGTATTTCTCCCTTATGAGCTAATTCTCTAAAGCACACACGGCAAATTCCATATTTTCTAATATATGCATGTGGTCTACCACAAAGTTTACATCTATTGTATTCTCTTGTTTTATATTTTTGTGGTCTAGCTTGTTTAACTTTCATTGATTTTTTAGCCATTCTTTTTTACTCCTTCCTTAAATCTTTTTTCTTAAAATTTAAGCTTTGAAAGGCATTCCCATTAATTTTAACAACTCTTTAGCTTCTTCATCAGTTTTAGCTGTTGTTACAAATATAATATCCATACCTCTTAATTTGTCTACTTTATCATATTCGATTTCAGGGAATATTAATTGTTCTTTTACACCCATAGAGTAATTTCCTCTACCATCAAAAGAATTATTTGAAACTCCTCTAAAATCTCTTACTCTTGGAAGTGCTACATTAAATAATTTTTGTGCAAAATCATACATTTTATCTGATCTTAATGTAACCTTACATCCTATATTTACACCTTCTCTTAGTTTAAAAGCTGCTATTGATTTTTTTGCTTTTGTTACAACTGGTCTTTGACCTGTTATTTGCATTAAATCATTCATAGCATTTTCCAAAGCTTTTGGATTTTCTTTTAAATCTCCTAATCCTATATTTATAACTATTTTATCAAGTTTTGGAACTTGCATAACTGATTTATATTCGAATTTTTTCATTAATTCTGGGATTATTTCTTCTTTATATTGTTCTTTAAGTTTGCTCATTCTTGTTTAATCCTCCTTCCTTTCTATATACTAGATATATTATAATTTAGCTCCGCATTTTTTACAAACACGTATCTTTTCGTCTTTTTCTATTTTATAACCAACTTTTGTAGTTTTTCCACATTTTGAACATACTACATTTACTTTTGAACTTGGTATACTACATTCTACTGATATAATTCCACTTTCGTCTCCTTGTTTTCTAGCTTTAACATGTTTTTTTCTAACATTTACGCCCTTAACAATGACTTTATCAGCTTTTGGTATAACTTCTAATACTTCTCCTGTTTTCCCTTTATCATTTCCTGATAAAACTTGAACATTGTCACCTTTTTTTATTCTCATTAGAGTTTTTCCCTCCTTTTTTCTAATGTCAGGGGACACACCTTTACCTTTTGGTCACTTCCACTCAGTTTGAGGAATGTCCCCTCCCCTTGTGAATTGGTGATCACCCTGTTTTATTTGGTTTTATTAAATATCTCCATCTTATAAAACTTCTGGTGCTAGAGATAAAATTTTCATATAATCTTTTTCTCTTAGTTCTCTTGCAACTGGTCCGAATATACGTGTTCCTCTTGGTGTTCCGTCTTCTCTGATTATTACAGCTGCATTTTCATCAAATTTTATATATGAACCATCTGATCTTCTTAAACCTCTTTTAGATCTAACGATAACAGCTTTTACAACATCACCTTTTTTTACAACTCCTCCTGGTGTTGCTGATTTAACTGAAGCAACTATAACGTCTCCTATGTTTGATGTTTTTCTGTATGATCCTCCTAAACATCTTATACACATTAGTTCTTTTGCTCCTGTGTTATCTGCTACCTTTAATCTTGTTTGTTGTTGTATCATTTATGGTTCCTCCTTTCTTTGTTTTATGACAAGGGACACTCTTTTACTCTAGGGTATTTCCACTCTGTTTAAAGAGTTTCCCTTCCCCTTATGAATAACTGATTTACCCTTGCTTTCATTAGATTTGTCATTTCCACTTAGTTTGAGGAATGTCCCCTCCCCTCGTGAATTAGTGATTACCCTGTTATCTAAATTATTTTATGATTGCTTTTTCCACTATTTCTACTACTCTCCATCTTTTATCCTTAGAAAGTGGTCTTGTTTCCATGACTTTTACTTTGTCGCCTATTTGACAAGCATTTTCTTCGTCATGTGCTTTTAATTTATATGTTCTTTTTACTGTTTTCCCATATACTTCATGTCTTACACTTGTTTCTACAGCTACAACTACTGTTTTGTCCATTTTATTAGATTTTACAGTTCCTATCATAACTTTACGAAGATTTCTTTCTTCCATTTAGATTTCTCCTTTCTTAAACTTAATGACAAGGGACACACCTTACCTTTTGGTCATTTCCACTTGGTTCTAGGAATGTCCCTTCCCCTTGTGAATGACTGATGACCTCTACTAAAGTTATCTCCTATCTATTATGCTTTCTTGCTATCAGCAATTTTTCTTTCTGTTAAAACTGTATTTATTTTAGCTATATCTCTTTTTACTTCTTTTATTTTCATTGGATTATCTAATCCATGTGTAGCTAAACTAAATTTCAATTTAAATAATTCTGTTTTTAGTTCACCTAATTCTTTTTCTAGCTCTGGTGAAGACATTTCTCTAATTTTATTTATCTTCATCATTATCACCTACCTTTTCAGTTTCTCTTGCTACAATTTTTGTTTTATTAGGTAGTTTATTCATAGCAAGTCTTAAAGCTTCTTTTGCAACTTCTTCTGATACCCCAGCTATTTCAAACATTACTCTTCCTGGTTTTACTACTGCTACCCAGTATTCTGGAGCTCCTTTACCTTTACCCATACGAGTTCCTATAGGTTTAGAAGTTATTGGTTTATCTGGGAATATTTTTATCCAAACTTTTCCACCTCTTTTTATATAACGAGTCATTGCAATACGAGCTGCTTCTATTTGATTTCCTGTGATTAATCCAGCTGTTACTGCTTGGATTCCATATTCACCATCTGTTACTTTATTTCCTCTTGTTGCTTTTCCTCTCATTCTACCTTTTTGCATTTTTCTAAATTTTGATCTTTTTGGCATTAGTGGCATTATTTGTCTCCTCCTTCCACTTTCTTTTCTGGAAGAACTTCTCCTTTATATATCCAAACTTTTACACCTATTTTTCCATATGTTGTATCTGCTTCTGCAAATCCATAATCTATGTCTGCTCTTAAAGTTTGTAGTGGAATATTTCCTTCTTTATAGAATTCTGTTCTAGCCATATCTGCTCCACCTAATCTTCCAGATACTGCTGTTTTTATTCCTAAAGCTCCTGATTTCATAGCTTTTTGCATACATTGTTTCATAGCTCTTCTGAATGAAATTCTTCTTTCTAGTTGTCCAGCAATATTTTCAGCAACTAATTGTGCATCTGTATCTATATTTTTTACTTCTACTATGTTTAAGTTAACATCTTTGTTGATTAATTTTACTAATTCATTTTTTATTGTTTCTACACCAGCTCCACCTTTTCCTATTACTATTCCTGGTTTAGCTGTATATAGATTTACTTTAACAAATTTTGCTGTTCTTTCTATTTCAATTTTTGAAATTCCAGCAAGATATAATTTTTTCTTTAAAAATTTACGGATTTTTTGATCTTCTACTAAATAATCTGCAAAGTTTTTTGAATCTGCATACCATTTAGAGTTCCAATCTTTAATTATTCCAACTCTTACTCCTGTTGGATGTACTTTTTGTCCCATGCCTGTTTATGCCTCCTTTTCTTTTAATACTATTGTTATATGACTTGTTCTTTTTCTAATTCTAACTGCTGAACCTTTTGCAGCTGGTCTAATTCTTTTTAATGTTGGACCTTGATTAGCATAGATTTCAGCAACATATAAATTTTCATGTCTCATATCATGATTATTTTCAGCATTCGCAATTGCTGATTTTAATAATTTTTCTAATATTTCTGATGATGCCTTTGGTGTGAATTTTACGATTGCTAAAGCTTCATCAACATTTTTTCCTCTTATTAAGTCAGCTACTATTTTTACTTTTCTTGCTGATATTCTTGAATATCTAAGAGTTGCTCTAGCTTCGTTTTTTACTACTGTTTCTTGCTCTTGCACTATAATACCCTCCTTAAATCAGTATTGTAACACTCTATATAATCTCTATTTTTTAAGTGTTATTATTTTATTTCTTTACATTTGATTTTTTATCTCCTGCATGACCTTTAAATGTTCTTGTAGGAGCAAATTCACCTAATTTATGGCCTATCATTTCTTCTGCTATATAAATTGGAACATGTTTTCTTCCATCATGTACAGCAATAGTATGACCAACCATTTGTGGATATATTGTTGAAGCTCTTGACCATGTTTTTAAAACTTCTTTATTTCCAGATTCGTTCATAGCTTCTACTCTTTTTAATAATTCAGGTGCTACATATGGTTTTTTCTTGCTTGATCTTGACATTTAAAATTTTCCT
>CAMMNR010000154.1 GCA_946498265.1 uncultured Clostridium sp.
TTCAACATTTTATAAAATTAAAATATATTATATAAGGTGTGCCAAAATAGCCCGTCCCCTTTGGCAACAACAGGGAAAAAAACCCCCGTCCCCAAATTCCCTATCCTCGTCCCCATATCAATGCTGTATTTAATCCATAACCTTGCTTTTCTACTCTATAAGAATGTATCTTGTCAGAATGACAGACACTACATAATCCACTATCTATAATATTTTCTTCTTTTAATCCTGCATTTTTTAAGATTATTCTATTTATTAATATTGTATCTATATTCCATTTCTTGCCTTCTATCTTTTCTTCTATGATTTCTTCTAAATTTATTCCTTGAGTATTTTTATATTCTTGCTCAAACATATCTTTTACATCTTTATCAACTTCAAAATGACATTTTCTTATGCTTGGGCACATACAACATATTATATCTTGTTCTCTGCAAGCAAAGTCTTTTATCATTTTCTCAACTGTTTTTACTGATATTCTTTGTAATGTTCCTCTCCATCCAGAGTGAACATTTGCAATAACTTTTTTTACTGGATCAAAAAACAATAATAATATACAATCTGCATTTGTTGTAGATAGAACTATATTTTGTTTATCTGTTATTAATCCATCTGTTTCTTTGTATTCATCTAAATTAAAGTCTGGTGAATTATCTAATATTTTATTACTTACTATCTTTACATTGTCTGTATGGGTTTGATTTGTTTTTACTAAATTTCTATAATCTACTTCTATTGCATCACATAATGTTTTGTAATCTTTAATAGAATTATCATATTCTTCTTTACTTAATTTTTCCTTATTCGCTCTGGCTGTTCTATAATTTTTATCTATTCCTAAAGAATATGCATGTGATATTATATCATTGTATTCTAATAGTTTTCTAAATTGTAGATATTCAGTTCCATTTTTCTTAACATGAATTACATTTTTATTAGTTAAATCCATCAAACTCTTCCTTTCCATCATCTTTTAAGTTCTTTTTTCATCAGACTAATTATATCATCCTTTGTCCTCTTATCAATATAATTATACTTATTTCCTGGATTTTTGGCATTAAAACCACATATTGACTTATAGTCACAATATTCACAAGGTGTTTTACCTTTTTTATTATATGGTTTTAAATCAATTTTTCCACTTAAAATTTCTTTTGATATGTCTTTTATGGTTTTATATATATAATCTTGCAAAACTTTAAATTCTTCCGCATCTACTCCATTTGTCCATTTTTCATTTACTGTCCCTAATTTAGTTATTGCTGCTGGAACTAATTTAGAACTTCCAGATGTTAATGTGTTATCATTCATTTTTATAATTTTTACATCAGCTACAATTAACCCTTTCATTCTAAAATTTTTTCTTATCATCTCTTCTATTTCTTCTTCTGATATCTTTTTATCTGCTTTTATCATCTGTTCTAAAAGTGAGAAATAGAATATTCCTGCTGGCATTACATCTTCTTGCCTACAAATAGCATCTGTATATGTTAGTAATTGAATTTGTAATCCTGCATATACTTCGTTTAAATCTATATTCTTACTTGAAGATTTGTAATCTATAATCCTTAGGTATTTGCCATCGTCTGAATTTGCTGTATCAATTCTATCTATTTTTCCCGTTATTTCTACTCTTTTTCCTTCTCCTAAGTCTAAAGTTATTGGTGAATATTTTCCTTTTTCACTAAATTCTATTTCTGCTCCTTCTATACTAAAATCACTATAGATTATTGTTTGTATAATGTATTTCAATGCTTTACTTATAATTCTTTTTAATCTTCTTACTAAAACTTTATATTTTTCTGTTGCTGTAAATATATAATTTTTACTTAAATTTAAGTTTTCATCTACTATTTGTGAAACTATTTTTAATATCTGTTCTTCTTCTAATTCTGGTAAACTTAGTTTTTCTTGATTAACATATTCAAAAAATTCATCAATAGTTTCATGCATAAATGTACCTGTATCAAATGTATGTATCCTTAATTCTTCTTTTTCTTTTAGCTTTAAACCATATTGTAAATAATATGAAAAAGGACATCTTCTATACGTTTCTAGCCTTGATACACTTGTATTTAATATATTGCCATATAATTTGTTTATATTATCCATATTAATATCTTCTGGTAAGTTTGTGTAATACAATCCTTTTAGATCTTCTTTTAATCTAACATTCCATTCATTATCTGATTTATAATATGAATATATTTGATACCATATTTCATCTATTTTTTCCTTATCTCTTAATTTTCCTATATTCTCTAATAATTCTTCATATGTAATTTTTTTATTTATTATTTCATATTTTTTACTAATAACATCACTATCTTCTTTTAAATATGGATAAATCTTTTTTATTTTATTTACTAATATTGATGGTCTTAGACTATTTCCTTCTTTGTCTGATGATGAATATGATAAATATATAGTATTTTCAGCTGTTGTAAATGCTTTATATATATTAAAATTATCTTCATATAAATTTTCAATTGTACCTTTTGCTAGTTCTATTCCATCTTGTTCTAAATTTTCTCTATCCTTATCATTTAAAAATCCTTCATCTTTATTAACACTTGGAAAACTGCCATCATTTAAACCTATTATAAAAACTGTATGTACTTTATGGCTTCTTGACCTGTCAACATCTCCAAATATTACTTGGTCTTGAGTTCCTGGTATTTTACCTAACCCACTATTTTTTAAACCTACCTTAAGTATTTGAATATATTTATCTAATGTTATTTTATCATCATTAAATACTAATACAATTTCATCAAAAATATCTAATATTATTTGATAACTTGTACTATATTCTTTTGACAATTCGTAAAGATTTTCTTCTTCTAATTCCTTCATCTTGTTATTTATTAGCTCTTCAATATTTTGGTTTTGAATAAAATTATATAAATTTTGAGTTATATTTTTAGCTGTTCTATTTTTTGAAATCTCTTCTTTCATTTCTAATAATGGATTTATTATTTGTTTTCTAATTTCGTTTAATCTATCAATTTCTTGCTTTTTATCTTCTTTATCATTTTCATATGTAAAATCTTTTTTCCATTTGCTCTGCTTTATTCCCCATTTTGTACAGTAATTTTCCAATTTGAATATTTCATCTTTATCTATATTACAAAATCCTAGTTTTAGATAATTAAATATTGCATCATTTGCAAAATTTTTATTTAAGATTTCTAATATAGATATTATATATTGAACTATTACATTTTGATTTAAATCTCTTTTTTCATCTATAAAAACAGGAATATCATATTTAGGAAAAATTGCTCTTACTAAAGAAGAATATGAATCTATATCTTTACTTATAATTGATATATCTTTAAATCTTAAATTTTTGTTTTTTACCAACTGTATTATTTTTTTCGCAACATTTTCAATTTCTGTATATTGATTTTTAGCTAAAAAAAGATGTATGTTTTCCACATTTTTTTCATACTTTGTGGATTTTATATTATATATATTATCATTTAGATGTTGTAATTCATCAGTTTTAAATCTGTATTGTTTTTCCAAATAAACTGGTTCTTCTAGTTTAAAACTATTCTTTTCTACCAGCTCTAAAATTTTCTTAAGAGTTATTTTATTTGAATAAAATATGTCTATATCTGGATTAATTCCCCATTCTAGTTTATCTAGACACATTGTTAAATTAACTTGTTTTGCATATCTTATTAACTCTTTTAAAACTTCATATTCTTGACTTGTAAACCCTGAAAATTCATCAATATATATTATACTATCTTTTACTAAATCTGTTTTTCCTATATTATTTGCAAGTATTGTTAATACATCATTTTCTTCTATATATTTACCTTGTATTTGATTTTCAAATTCTTTGTATATTAAATGAATATCTTCTAATTTAGTTTTTAAATATTTATCATCTATTTTTTCTATCTCATTTTCTAAATCTTCTAATTTTATGCCATGCTTCTTTAATTCAGTTATTAATGTCATTGTTAAATCTATGTTTTCATCTGATTTTCCAATAAATTTTAAGTCACTTTTATTCATATTTAATATTGAATATATTAACATCGCTTTTCCACATTTTGATAATTTTGTTCTTGTATTTCCTTCTATTTCATTTAAAACCCTATATGCCATTCTGCTTAATGTTATAACTTCTGCATTTACTACAGCTTTTGTATTTATTGCATCCATTAGCTTTTTTTCTGCTGTAAAGGAAAATTGCTCTGGTGTTATGATATATATTTTTTTTTCTTTTTTTATTAATTTTGCTATTTCTGAAAAACAGTATTCGCTTTTTCCACTTCCTGGTTTTCCATAAATTATTCGTAATCCCATATTATTCATATTCCTTTCAATAGCATAAAATTATTTATAAATATTTATTTCAATCTATAGTTTTTCTATTTGTTCTATTTTCAATCCTGTAATTTCTGATATTAATTCTATCTTCATATTTCTTTTTTTCATATTTTTTGCTATTTCTTCTTGCTTTTTTTGTTCTCCAATCTTTTTTCCATCTTTTCTGCCCAGTTTTATGCCCTCTTGCATTCCATCTTCTTTTCCATCTCTATATGACGATTTTTCATCTCTTATTGCTTTATCCATTAAAAATGCTATTCTTCTTTCATTT
>CAMMNR010000155.1 GCA_946498265.1 uncultured Clostridium sp.
ATGAATTTGCCCTTATTAAACGATAAATTCCACCTACATAGATAAATTTAGTAAATAAATTATCAGAAGAAAAATCCATAGAAAATAGTATAAGTAAAACTATTGATACTATATTTTGAATAAAAAGTAGGGAAAAAATATTACGGAACCAAGACTTAAAAAACCAAGATGTATTATTTAAACATAAAGATAAAATGGCAAATGGAGATATTAAAATAAAAACTTTTATCATAATATATCTAAAAGAATAAGATAATACAAGACTTAGAAGGGATAATGTTAAGGTTCCTTTTATTAAACCATCAATAGTAAAAATATTAATAGATGAAGAAGATATAGACATATTTGTATTTATAGTATTTATTAATTCGGAAAAAGAAATATTTTTATTAAATAAATTTTCACCTAAACTTCTAATTGCTAAAGAGATATTGGAATTTAAATCTAATAATAGTTCCATTAGAAAAAATGAAAAATTCATAAATATTCCAAATATTATTAATTTTACAATAAAACTAGATGGATTTTCTATTCCGTACAAAAGTTAAATGAGAGAGTAAATATTTTATTGCATAATATAAAATATAGGCAAGCAATAGAGAATTAGCAATTAATAAAATTCCATTAGTAGTATTAGTACCAAAAATATTTTCAAAATTTTTATCATATAAAATATCAGAACTTATAAATGTTATATCATCTAATACAGAATATAAATTATTATCAATTGAACTAAATAAATTTTCAAAAATTGTATTTATTGTATCAATTATTGTTTGAGTTATATTATTTGTTTGCTCCAAGAAAACCTCCTTTAAGAAATTAATGATTTAATAGCAGATAATATCAAATCTATTGCTAAAATAAATGCATAAGAAAATAAAGAACCTTTTATAAGTTTTTTTCCTGTTCTTATTTTTTCTTCATCACCAAAACTGAATTTTTTCATAAAAACACCAGTACCAACAGCAACAGCAGCAGCAGGAGTAGCTATTTTTAAAATCCAACTTTCTATATCTTCAAATGCATCATTTATTTTAGTAACTATTTTAGGATCACCTAAGGCAAAACAATTACCGGAAAAAGAGATTATAAAAATAGCTAAAAATAAAATTGTAAATAAGATACAAAAAATAAATTTTTTATTAAAAAAATACTTCATTTAATCATCCTTTCTTTTCAAAATATGGAAACATTTTTAATTTTAATGGTGGAAAAATTTTCTTCCCATCAGATAAAAATGTAAGTGCGGTGAAAGTTTCTAATTCTTGTGTAAAAAAATTACTTTCATATATATAATCATTTTGAGTATAAGAACTAAAGGTTTCAGATATGCTAGAATTCTGCGAATTTAATGTATTTGTGATATAGCTAAAATTAGTTTCTCTTGCACTTTCAGAAATAGTTTTAGAAAATTTTTCTTTATCTTCTTTCCCTAATTGTTTTTGAGCTTCTTCGATGGTAAAAATATCATCTGTTCTAAACCAAATTTTATTTATTAAGTTTTGAATAATGACCTTTACTGATGCATCATCTTTAATAGTTGATTTTATTGAAGAATAACTTTGAGTACTAACTATATTAATACATTTAGCTTCTCTACTTAGAGAAAAGAAATCTCCATCAGTTTTTGTTGCATATTTATCATATTCATCACATATAAAAATTGAAGGATTAATTGTTCCTTTTGATAGATTAGAAATTACTTCTGTTTGAAAATCTAATTTCATATATGCTGCTATAATCTTAGAAAGAGAATTATATTCGGAAATATTCATATTAAGAACAACTATTTTTCCATCTTTTATGACAATTTCAAAACCATCAAAATTCAATTTTTCTTTAGGGGAACAAAATGTAGAAACAACTTCATAATCTGATATAAAAGTATTAGTAATTCTAGTTATTTCAGAAACTAAAATTCCTTTTGTTCTAGGATCTAAATTTTCAAATTCTTTTTGAAAAAAATCTAAACTAGAATTTAATTCATAAATTTCATTTTTTGAAAACTTTGAAGAAATAAACATTTCTCTTAAAATTTTGATTTTTTCTTTATAATATTCTGGCATTGTAATTAATTTATGTAATTCTAAAAATGTAACATAACCATTATTATATAATCTACAAAGTTTTATACATTCTGCTAATATTTGTTCAGCTTTATCTAACCAAAAAGATTCTGTATTATTTTCTGAAAATAAAGTAAGAATTGTTTTTAAACGATTAGCTAAAACTTGAGGTTTTAAATGAGGCTTGTGTAAAGGGTTATAATATGTATTAGAATTTAATTCTATAACAATTAAATCATCTAAAAGATTATATTTTTGAGCATATGTTTGAACTTGTTTATAAAAATTCCCTTTAACATCAAGGATTAACATTCCAACTTTATTTTCTTTATTATTAAAATTATATTCAAAAAATTGTCTAGTAAAAGGATACATTACGCTAGAAGTTTTACCGTGAACCTATTGTTCCTGTAATTAAAAAATTTTGATATAATCCCGATTCTGGTATTGATATATTTGTATTATTTTTAAAATCATATCCAATTAAAAGAGATAATTTAGAGGAATCAAATTTAATTGAATTTGTTTTTTTATCTTTTTTTCTTTTTGATTTTAGCAATTTAGAATTTATTAATTTATATATTTTTGAATATAAAAAATTATTTATTATGATATTTGAAAATATAAATGTAATAATATATGTTATTTTTATATATTTCCAAAGTTCTGGATTTTTTGAACAAATATCAAAAGGATGAATTCCATATGTAATTATAACTTCTTGTGAAATATAAATAGGATAAAATAATTTAAAAACGAAAAAACTGGAAATTATCAAAAGTATAAAAATAAATAATAAACGTCGCAAAAATTTAAAAATAAATAAACCTCCTTTATTTAAATGAATTTTTTTTGATTTTTAATTTGGAACCTTGTAGATTATGAAAAAAAATCATATCAAAATAAGTATATAATGAATATAAAGTAATTAAAAGATTAATAATAAGAGATATAAAGAATAAATCAATTAATTTTAGAATAAAATCACCACCTTACGTTTCCATAATATATAACATTTTTTTTGATTTGTCTATACTTTTTTGAAAAAATATGTTAAAATTAAAGAACAATAAAAATTTTTATAAAAGTAGGAGGATAAATTATGGCATATAATAAAGACACTAGAATTGGTGAAATTTTAGAGAAAACACCAGAAAAAGCAGAAATATTATTAGAAATAGGAATGCATTGTTTAGGATGTCCAGCTTCACAAATGGAAACTTTAGAAGAAGCTTGTGAAGTTCATGGAATAGATGTTGAAGAAGTTTTAGAAAAAATAAATGCATAATATTTTTGTTACAATTTACATCATATAATTTATATAATATGATGTAAATTGTAACAAGATTTCACAAAAAGGACAAAATTTTTTACAATTTTAAAAAAAAGTATTGACATTTGCCAAAAAATATTGTAATATATAAAAGCATTGTTAATGCAATGAAGATTTGGGCTATTAGCTCAGGTGGTAGAGCACTTGACTTTTAATCAAGTTGTCCCGCGTTCGAGTCGCGGATAGCTCACCAAAAGAGCTAAATAATTTGCAAAAGAATTATTTAGTTCTTTATATATAAGGCCCGTTGGTCAAGCGGTTAAGACACCGCCCTTTCACGGCGGAGACATGGGTTCGATTCCCGTACGGGTCACCATAATTAAATATATGCCACTTTAGCTCAGTTGGCCAGAGCATCGCACTTGTAATGCGAGGGTCATCCGTTCGAATCGGATAAGTGGCTCCATTATAAAGGTCATTCGTTTTGAGGGAAGCTCTTGATGATTGGCTTTTTTTATGTCCAAAATCAAAAAATAATGCTTTTAAATAAAAAGCAGATAAAATATTTTTTAAGCAACTACTCTTTGTTTTTGAATAATTTTTGTAAGTATTGTTGTTAAAGTTGATAGAGTATTATTATCTAATTGTACGTAATTTATAATATCATCTTGTTGTAATTCTTGTAGATTTGAAACCTTATTTTGAAGATGTACTAATTCGCTATTATCTTTACCTAAATATGTGTTAAGGTCTTGTTTTTGTACCTTTTTTAATTTCGATTTCTTTTGCTTACGAAGAAACTTTAAATTGAATTTGACAAAGTAATGATAATATGTTATTATTTAATTACAAAATAAATGAACTTTGAATGTCGCTAGTATTCAAAGAGTAGCAGTATGTGTACCACGAATGCACATACTTTTTTATTTAAAAAAATAGAGCAGACCACGAATCCGCTCTACGACTAAATACAAGCTAATTAGTCTTAACTTTGTTGTCATTTTGCATTTGTTGTTTTTGTTGTTCCAACTGTTGTTGCAAGAAAAAGTTTTTTTCTTTTTCTTCTATGTACTTATTAACAAAATGCAAAACTAAATCGCTAGTATTCAAATTATAGCCCCCTTTCCGCCTTTGAGAAAAAGACTGGCCTTTTCAAGCGAAAGGTTGCTATTATATTACAATAATTTACAATAAAAAACAAGCGAACATAAAAGGAATTTTAATTTATTTCATTAAATATCCAAGTAAATGCTCAAATATTTTATTTA
>CAMMNR010000156.1 GCA_946498265.1 uncultured Clostridium sp.
ACTGGTGTTTGTATATCTCCATGTGGTGTGTGTATTACTCCTCTCCTTGCTCCTGTTTGTTTACATTCATGTATTAGTTCGTATGTTACTGCTGGTTTCATTTTCTCCTCCTAGATTATAAACATTGCATCTCCAAAGCTAAAAAATCTATATTTTTCTTTTACCGCTTCTTTATATGCTTTCATTATATATTCTTTTCCTGCTAAAGCAGATACTAACATTAATAATGTTGATTCTGGTAAATGGAAATTTGTTATTAATCCATCTATACATTTGAATTTATATCCTGGATATATAAATATTTCTGTGTCATCTTCTATTGGTTTTACCATTCCTGTGTTTTCATCAGCTATTGATTCTAGCACTCTACATGATGTTGTTCCTACTGCAATTACTCTTCTTCCTTCTTTTTTCGCTTTATTTATTTTGTCTACATCTTCTTGTTTTATATAAAAATGTTCTGAATGCATTTTATGTTCTTCTATTGTTTGTTCTTTTACTGGTCTAAATGTTCCTATTCCTACATGTAGTGTTACATTTGCTATTTCTATTCCTTTTTCTTCTATTTTTTGTAATAACTCTGGTGTAAAATGCAATCCTGCTGTTGGTGCTGCTGCTGAACCTTCATATTTTGCATATACTGTTTGATATCTATCTTTTTCTTTTAATGTTTCATGTATATATGGCGGTAATGGCATTAATCCAATTTTGTCTAGTATTTCATTAAATATTCCTTGGTATTTAAATTCTACTTTTCTTGTTCCTCCTGGCATTATTTCTAATATATTTGCTTCTAGTATTCCATCTCCAAATATTACTTTTGTTCCTACATGTAATTTATTTCCTGGTCTAACTATTGCTTCCCAAATATCATTTTCTATATTGTTTAATAATAAAAATTCTACATTTGCTCCAGTTTCTTTTTTTCCATAAAGTCTTGCTGGTATTACTTTTGTATTATTTCTTACTAATACATCTCCTGGTTGTAAATATTCTATTATATCTTTAAATTTTTTATGTTCTATTGTTTGTTCTTTTCTATTTAATATCATCAATCTTGATTCGTCTCTTTTTTTGATTGGTGTTTGTGCTATTAATTCTTCTGGTAGTTCATAATTAAATTCTGATAGTTTCATTTATTGCATCCCTTTCGCATTTTTTATTGTTACAATTATTTACGTTATTTGGTATAAAGATTTATTATTTTATTCACATCATTTAAACATATACTATAATCATTATTTTTCTAATTTATTGTGTTTGTATCTCTTTATTATTAAATATTAATTGTATATTTGTGTAAATTTGTCCAAATATTTGTCTTATTTCTTCTATTATATTTTCTGGTTCTTTAAATTCTTCTATTTTATATGCAGTTTCAAAATTGCTTTCTTTTGCTGGTTTTAGTCCATACACTTCATTTGGTAATCCTATTTTTCCTGTTTCTGTATTTATGTTTTTATTCATATAATCTGTATACCATATTTTTTGCCCTGTTAATCTTTGATTTGTATATCCATATTTTTCATAATTATGTAAGTCTGGGACTTCGTATCCATATTCTTTTGATGTTCTTTCTAATGAATGTAAAAATTCATGTAAAAATACTTCCTCTGGAAATGTATTTATTCTAGGATTATATTTATATATATAGCTTCTTGAATCATTTGGCAGTCTTATGTTTGAAAATCCTATTCCATAATAATCCATTGAGCCTAATCCTATCCAGTCATTTATTTCTATATCATCTTTGTGTTCTTCATTTCCAAGTCTTAATACAATAAAAATATGGTCATAATTGCTGTTTTTTATATAATCTTTAATCTGGCTTTCTACATCTTCTGGACTTGCATAATATCCATACTGTTCATCATATGATAATGTTGTTAATGGTGTATCTATTTCATATATATCATATTTGGCTGTCATTTTTCCTTCTGATAATTCTTGTGCTGAATTTTTAAATCTTTCCATTGTGTTTCTTATGTCTGTTATGTCTGTTGAACTAACTTCTAATTTTATATTTTGCTCATCTATTACTACATCAGTTTGTTTTAATATAAAACATGCAAAATTCCATTCTGTACTTTGTTCTGAAACACCTTGTTCTATTGTAAAATCAGAAAACCATGCTTCTCCTTTTACTTGTCCTAAATATCCACCTAATCTGAATCCTATATTTACTGTATCTCTATCTTTTGAATTAAATATTAGCTCTATTTTTTGCCAATCTTGTGTTCCACTTATTGCTACTGATCTTTCTGTTGAGTCTTGTATTGATATTTGAGCTCCTGTTCCTGATATCTGTTCTTTACTTTCTACATTATTTGTTTTTACCATACATGTTACTTTATATGGTTTGTTTTTTTCTACTTGTATTGTTTTGAAAAACATTGCATCATTATATTCTGGTGATGTTATTTTATAACTTCTCTTACTTGAATATTTTACTTCATTGTCTCTACTGAATTCTGATGTATATAAATTGTTTTCACTTCTTACAAAATCATTGAAATTATTTTTTTGATAAAATTGATATGCAAAATATAAACATATTATTAATATTATTGTTGTAATAATATTAAATATCGTTTTGATTGTTTTTCTATTTTTCATTTATTGCTTCCCTTTCAAAGTTACTTAACTGATTGGATAACTGTAAAATATAATTCCATCTTATATATTATACATTATTTTTGTTTCTATATCAATAAAAAAATGAATGTATTGAGAAATTAGTTACAATTCAATATGTAATAATGCACAATACCTTTATAAATATATATTTTCTCGGTTCAATACATAATTCAAGAAATTCTAAATTAATTTTTTGGCTCCCTTTCACTTAGTCCGAGCTAAAGCTCGACGCGAACATTTTCCAAAAAATTAATAAAGAATTTCTAAAATTACTCCAATCACATTCGAAATTATATATTTATAAATGTATTGTGCATTTTGTTACGTTAATTTTGAATTGTAACTAATTTTAACCAAATATTCCTCTTTTTTTAATAGGTGGTTGTTCATTCATTGTTTTTGCTAGTTCAACTAGTAATTCTCTTTGCTCCTTACTTAGTTTTTTTGGTGTTTGAACAATTACTGTAAATATAAAATCTCCTGTAGAATTAGAATTTATTGATTTAAATCCTTTATTTCTTATTGTAAATTTAGTTCCTGTTTGGGTTCCTTCCGAAATTTTATATTTTTCTTTTGTACCATCTACCATTGGTACTTCTATTTCTCCACCTAATGTAGCTTGTGTTATTGATATTGGAATATCACATAATACATTATTGCCTTTTCTTGTATATATACTGTGTTTTTTTATTCTTACTGTTATATATAAATCTCCTTTAGGTCCTCCTTTTTCTCCTGGTTCTCCTTCTCCTCTTAACACAACAGTTTGTTCATTGTCAATTCCTGCTGGAATTTTTATTTTTATTTTTGGTTGTTTTCTTACTTTTCCTCTACCACTACATTCTGGACATGGTTCTTTTATTATCTCTCCTGTTCCATGACATGCGCTACAAGTTCTTGTTGTTTGCATTTGTCCAAGTATTGTATTTTGTACTTGTTTTACCTGCCCTGTACCATTACAAACTGTACATTTTGTAACAGAAGTACCTGGTTTTGCTCCTGTTCCATGGCAAGTATTACATTCTTCATTTCTTGTTATAACAATCTCTTTTTCTACACCTGAAAATGATTGTTCAAAAGTTATGTCTATAGTAGTATTTAAATCAGCACCTTTTCTTGGTCCATTTTGTCTTTTTGAAGAACTACGTCCTCCAAATCCTCCACCAAAAAATGATGAAAATATATCTCCTAAATCTCCAAAATCATCAAATCCATTAAATCCTGAACTACTATATGAATAATATCCTCCCTGTCCAAAAGGTCCTTGACCTCCAGCTCCTCCAAAACCTTGAGGACCGTCAGGTCCAAATTGATCATACATTCTTCTCTTTTGAGGATCTGATAATGTTTCATATGCTTCATTTACTTCTTTGAATTTTGCTTCTGCTTCTTTTTTGTTGTCTGGATTTGCATCTGGATGATATTTTTTGGCAAGTTTACGATATGCTTTTTTTAATTCTTCCTCTGTTGCATTTTTATTAACACCTAGAACTTCGTAATAATCTCTTTTTGCCATTATTTTTCCTCCTTAGAGAATAGGGATTTAAGGGACGGGGCTTTAAATCCCTATTAATCCTTTACATTTATATTTTTAATTTTTCTTAATAAAGATAGGGATTTTAAGCCCCGTCCCCAAAATCCCTATTTATCATCTTCTACTTTGTAGTCTGCATCATATACATTTCCATTTTCATCTGTTTTTGGTCCTTCACCTTCTGTATTTGATGTTGCATTTGAATCTGGGTTTGCCCCTTGTGCTCCATTTGGATTTGCTGCTTTGTATAGTTGTTCTGACATATCATAAAATACTTTTGTTAGTTTTTCTGTTGCTTCTTTAATTTTTTCTGTATCGTTTGTTTCTAATGCTTTTTTAGTATTGTCTATTTCTGTTTCTACTTTTGCTTTTTCTTCTCCACTTATTTTGTCTCCTAAGTCTTTTAATGTTTTTTCACTATT
>CAMMNR010000157.1 GCA_946498265.1 uncultured Clostridium sp.
GCTCTTGCTCCACCTTCTCCTCCTGGTGCTGGTGAAGTTATATGATATGCATCTGATGTTGCTCCATATCCTACTATTTCTGCATAAATTTTTGCTCCTCTTGCTTTTGCATGTTCATATTCTTCTAATATAACTACTCCTGCTCCTTCAGCCATAACAAATCCATTTCTTTCTTTATCAAATGGTATACTTGCTCTGTTCTTGTCTTCTGATTTTGTTAAAGCTTTTATATTTGTAAAACCTGCTATACTAAGTGGAGTTATTCCTGCTTCTGTTCCTCCTGCTAGAACTACATCTTGATATCCATGTTTTATCATTCTAAAACTTTCACCAATACAATGTGTTCCTGATGCACATGCTGTTACCATAGCCATTGATTCTCCTTTTGCCCCTATATCAATTGCTACATTTCCAGTTGCCATATTTAATATTCCCATTGGTATATACATAGGTGAAACTCTGTCAGGACCTTTTTCATTACATTTTCTATTTTCTGTTTCTATTGTTTGTATTCCTCCTATTCCTGAACCTATTATTACACCTACTCTTTCCATATTCTCCTTTTCTTTATCTAAATTACTATCTTTCCAAGCTTCTCTTGCTGCGACCATTGCATATTGAGAAAATAGGTCTAATCTTTTTGCTTCTCTTTTTTCAAAATAGTCTTCTGGATCATATCCTTTTACTTCTGCTGCTAATTTAACTTTAAAATCTGTTGTATCAAATTTTGTAATTTGATCTATTCCACATTTACCTTCTTTAATTCCTTTCCAAAATTCTTCTACATTATTTCCTAATGGTGTTATTGCACCTAATCCTGTAATTACAACTCTTCTTTCCATTTTATCTTTTCCTTTCTTTTTTATAATCTCAACAATTACATTACCATTCCACCATCAATGTTGATAACTTGCCCTGTAATATATGAACTTTTTTCTGAACCTAAGAAATATATTAATTCTGCAACCTCTTTTGCATTTCCCATTCTTTTTAATGGAATTTGATTATGTATTGACTCTTTTAAATTGTCTGGTAAAACACTAGTCATATCTGTTTCAATAAAACCAGGTGCTACTGCATTTGCTCTTATATTTCTTGATGCTAGTTCTTTTGCAATACTTTTTGTGAATCCAATTATTCCTGCTTTTGATGCTGAATAATTACATTGTCCAGCATTACCTACAACTCCAACTACTGATGAAAGATTTATAATACTTCCTGTTCTTTTTTTCATCATATATTTTGTTACTGCTTTTGTAACCAAAAAAGTACCTTTTAAATTTATTTCTAACACTTTATCAAACTCTTCTTCTGACATTCTCATAAGCAAATTATCTTTTGTAATTCCAGCATTATTTACAAGTACATCTATTTTTCCAAATTTTTCTATTGCTTTTTCCACAAGTTCTTGTACTTCTTCTTGTTTTGAAACATCTGCTTTTAAAATCAAACAATCTACACCTTTTTCCTTAAACTCGTTTTCCAAAGCTTTTACATCTGTTTTATTTGATACATAATTAATAATTACATCATATCCATTCTCTGCATACTTTAATGCAACTTCTTTTCCAATACCTCTTGATGCTCCTGTTACTAAAACTGTTTTTCTTTCTTCCATAACTTCCTCCTACTTTAGTGTGCCAAAAGGGACGGGCTATTTTGGCACAAAATTTTTGCATTTACAAATTTTAATTAAATTAAAAAATTAATAAACATCTCAAAAATAATAATTTCTTATTAGTTGTGCCAAAATAGCCCGTCCCTTTTGGCACTCTCTAATGTTTCTACACTACTTATATTGTATGTCTTTGCTTCTTTGTTATCTTTTTTTATAAATCCTGTTAGTACTTTTCCTGGTCCTATTTCTATATATTCATCTACTTGCTCTTTTTTCATTAGTTCTATTGCTTTGTCAAATCTAACTGGACTTATTATATGTTTTGCTAAAATTTCTTTTATGTTGTCACCTTTTTTGTAATATGTACCATCTAAATTTTTTATTACTTTTACTTTTTGTTCATTTTCTGGTAAAAGATTAAATTCTATATTTTCTAGTTCTTTTTCATATGCTTCTTTTGCTTGTTGCAATTTAATTGTATGGAATGGTCCACTTGTTTTTAATTTTATAGCTCTTTTTGCTCCTGCTTGTTTTAATAATTCTATAGCTTCATCTATTGCCTCATTTTCTCCTGATATTGCTGTTTGAACACTACAATTATAATTTGCTGGAACTACGAATTTTCCTTCTTCTTGTAGTTTATTACAAATTTCTTCTATTTTTGAACTTTCCAATCCTATTACTGCTGCCATTGAATATTCTTCTTTTGGTAACATGTTTCCCATATAATATCCTCTTTTTTGGATTAACTTTATTCCATCTTCAAATGATATAATTCCAGAACAAATTAATGCTCCATATTCTCCTAAACTTAATCCTGTTGCTATATCTGCTTCTACTCCCTGTGCTTTTAATACCTCCAAAATAGCTAAACTTGTTGTTAACATTGCTATTTGTGTATTTTCTGTTTTATTTAGTTCTTCTTCTGGTCCTTCAAAACAAATTTTTTTTACGTCTATTCCTGATATTCTAGTTGCTTCATCATAGACTTTTTTTGCTTCTTCATATTTTTCGTAGATATCTTTTCCCATTCCTACTGTTTGTGCTCCTTGACCTGGAAATAGAAATGCTCTTCTCATATTTTTCCTCCTTAATGTCTAATTAGGAACGTTTCCCTATGCGACATTGAAATTAATTTATTAGTATATTGTCTCATTAAGAAACGTCCCTAATAAGACATTAAAATACTTCCTGTATTTAATCCTCCACCATATCCTAGCAATATAATTTTATCACCTTTTTGTAAAAGTCCATTTTCCATCATCTCATTTAAGGCTATTGGTATACTTGCACAAAATGTATTACCCACATTTTCTATGTTTGTATATATTTTGTTGGTTTCAATTTTTAGTCTATTAGCTATTGCTTTCATTATTCTCATATTTGATTGATGAGGTATTATATATTTTATATTTTCTAAATTTTCTCCTGACTTTTCTAATAATTCTTTTACATTTTCTACTGTTTTTGTTACAGCATACTTATATATTTCTTTTCCTTCCATGTATATATTACTATTTGATTTACATTCTAATATGTGATTATTTTCTCCTTCTGCTTTTATATTTGAGTAATATTTTTTATCTGTATTTGTACTTCCAACTAATGTTGCACCTGCTCCATCTGCTAATATTATTGATGTATTAATATCTTCTAAATCTATATATCTTGAAAGAACTTCTACTCCTATTATTAATGCTTTTTCTACTTTTCCTGTTTTTATGTACATTGATGCAATATCAAATGCATTTATATATCCACTACATCCTGCTAAAATATCTAAACATATACATTTATCTATATTTAATGCTTTTTGTACATAATTTGAAATACCTGGCATTAATTTATCTGTAGTTGTTGTTGCTACTATAATTAAACCTATATTGTCCTTACTTATTTCCTTAGAAAATAAATTTTTTACTACATTTATTGCTAAATCTTCTATCTTTTCTGTTTCTACATAGTATCTTTTTATTATTCCTGTTCTTTTTTCTATATATCCTTCTTCTAGATTTAGCTTTTTTTCTATATCTTTACTTAAGATTTCTTTCTTTGGAAGGTATTTCCCATTTGCTATTATTTCTATGTTTCTCATCTGCACCTCTTTCTTCATTATATATTTATACACCATTTTTTGTTTTTTTTCTATTAGAATGAGCGGTCAATTAGAATTTTGAATATAGATACATTATTATTTCTAAAAGTCTTAAACTGCAAAAAGCAGAGTTTCTAAATACTATAATATATTTAAAAACTCTACTTTTCACTATATAATATATACATTTTTTTATGTATATTTTACATTAATTAGCATCTACTTTTGGATAAACACTAACTTGTTTTTTATCTCTACCTTTTCTTTCAAATTTAACTACACCATCTATTAATGCAAACAATGTATCATCACTACCTTTGCCAACATTAACACCTGGATGTACTTTAGTTCCTCTTTGTCTTATTAAAATATTTCCTGCAAGAACAAATTGTCCATCTGCTCTTTTTACTCCAAGACGTTTAGATTCACTCTCTCTACCATTATGGCTACTACCTTGACCTTTTTTATGAGCCATGCTTTCTCACTCCCTTCGGTTCGAAATTTTTATTTATATCGTTCATTAAAATTCTAAACTAAGCTTCTACTTTTTCAGCAACTTTTTTTGTAGTTTCTGCTTTTTTAGTAGCTGTTTTTATAGATGTAATTTCTACTTTTGTATATGGTTGTCTATGTCCTTGTTTTCTTCTATAATTCTTTTTAGGTTTCATTTTGAAAACAATGATTTTTTTACCTTTACCATGTGAAATTACTTTTCCTTCAACTTTTACACCTTTAACATAAGGATTCCCTACTTGTACTTTTCCATCTTCAGATACAAATACTACTTTATCAAAAGTAACTTTTTTTCCTTCTTCTGCATCTAATTTTTCAAAAAATACTACATCTCCTTCTGCTACTTTGTATTGT
>CAMMNR010000158.1 GCA_946498265.1 uncultured Clostridium sp.
ACATCAAATAATCCTAAAGTGGAAGGTTGTATATTATTTTTTATTCTATCTTTTACTTGTAATTGTGTTAAATCTACATCTTTAAGACCAACTGCTTGTCCATTCTTTCTAACTCCAACATAAATAATTCCACCTTCTTTGTAGTTAAGAAAGGCTATTACTTCTTGCTCAAAATCTTCATTTAATTGTTCTTTATTTTCAACTCTGTTTGTTTCTGTATTTTTCATTTTTCACTCTCCTATTATTGATAAATTACAAAATCATTTAAAAATGATAACATTTCAAATAAGACTCTTCTGTTCTCTGCATATTCTAATCGTTTATTTCCAATTTTTACTTCTTCCCATCCAACTTCATGTTTATTTATAAATAGCCATTTATATAATTCTGAATATTCAAATGTTAATTCTGTTTTACTTTCTTCCGTTTCAAAATATCTATTAAGAACTTTTACAATATTTTCACTTTTCATAATGATGCTTTTAAATTCTTCTTCTCCTGTCCCAGCTATTATTTTATTATAAATATTTATGTCTTTCATCTTTATTGCTAATAATATAGGGAACAAAACTACTTTGACTAATGAGTAGCCACTAGAGTTATAAATAAAATTATAAGTAAGTGAAACTAGTTTAATATATCTATTACAATTTCTTAAAGAAAAATCATAAATTTTAGTCATTTCTTTTAAGCAAATATCAAAATATCTAGAGTCGCTTAACTGTATTATATTTAAACTATTTATATATTTTTCAATATCTACGTTAGGTAAAGAAAACTGTAAATCAAAAAATTTATCTAAGTATGTATATCCGTCAATTCCTTCACCATAAAATTTTTTAACAGTGTATTGTAGTTCGTTTAAATTAGTAGAAAATACAAATATAAACCTATCATCGTCAAAAAAATGTTTAATTCTTTCTAATAATTTAATTGCAAAACTGGGGTTACATCTATCCAATTCATCAATAAAAATAACCAATTTATTTGCCTTTTCTATTTTTACATCTTCTAATAATTCCTTAAATGTATTTTTTAATTCCTCAATAGAAATAATGTCTTTAGTTATAGGTTTATTAGTATTTGGATTACATTGCAATTCCATTCCATATGTTTTTCCAGTATTGTCTGAAAAAGATAATCCTACCTTAAATGAAGATATTATTCTATATATTTTTTCTTTCATAGATTCATTTGCTTTTGCATTATCTTTTAAATTAGGATTTTGTTCTATTATACTATAAATTAAAGTAAGTAGAGGATCTTCATTTGAATCATATTCCCAAGCATTAAAATAAATAGGGTATATTTGATTCTTTATCTCTATATTTTCAAATTCTTTTTCTAGCTCTTTAATAAATACTAGTATATCTTTATCGACTTCGTAATTTTCCACACTTAAACATTTAATTACTTCTACTAACTGTTTGATAAAAAATGTTTTTCCAGTTCCCCAATCACCGTTTAACGAAATTATATTTTGTTCAGACATGGAATACAACATTTTAGTAAAAATTTTTATAGTATTATTTCTTCCAAGTATATTATCTTTTATTGTTTTAATTATATTTTCTTGTGTTGGCTTTAATTCAGTATTCATATTATCCACTCTTTCTATCTATTATTTATCAACCACTCATATACTTCATCTTCTGTTAAAACTCCATGTTTCAATTTATTAACTCTATCTTTAGCATCTTTTTTCCATTTATCAAAATCTTTCTTCATCTGCTTATTATCTTTATTTCTACCAACAGCCATAGATTTTAATTGGTATAATCTTCTGTATTCTGCTAGTGCTTTATTTTGTTTTAACCTTTCGTTGTATGCTTCCATTGCTCCTTTTTCTCTACAAGTCTTTCCATCAGGCTTTGGGTAATCACAATAAATTTCATCAAGTCTTGAATTAGGTATAAAGTACATTCCACAGTTTTGACATTTCTTTATTGGATTATTTGTTGTTTTTACTAATTCTTCTAATACTGCATAACATATCGCTGATAAATCATTGCTTTGATGTGTATCAATCATAGAAACAAGCATACTATTTTCTTTTAATTTTTGAAGCAATTTTTCTTCGCTATCTCCCATAAATTCAAGATATTTATTTGAGTAACTATCTTTGATTATATTGTCATTTTTATTATATAAAAAGGCTTGTCCTTTATGCTTTATTAAATATACTGCAAATCTTTGACTATGAGTATATTCTCTTAATTCTTCCTTATCATTGATATTATACACATAATCCACAAAATCCTTCATTTCATCTTGAATATTTTGAATTTGATATTGTAAATCATTGTAACTTTTTGTAACTTCATTTATATATTCTTCATGTGTACTATATTTTCCTTTTAATTCAAAAGTATAGTTTTCATCAATTTCTTTTAGTATTTCAAATCCATATGCAAAAAAGAAAGTTTCATATGCTGTTTCAAAATTTTCTAATTTAGCATTTAAAAATCTCAATAAAAACATTCCAAACTTTTCTACATAAGGAAAATACATATTACCTGGATATTTTAAACCATCTTCACCTTTTTCTATTTTCGCTTTTTTATTATAAGATATTGTCATTAATCTATTTTCATGATCTGTTTTTGTTTCAGTTTTATAAGTGTACATAGGTGTTGAATAATATTCTTCTCTTTTTTCTTTATTAAACCAAATATAAAAACTATCAAAAAAATTTTTCTCTGGTAAATTTGCTTTCATTTCAATACTTCCTCCAAATTTATAGTTAACAATTTTTATTTTTTTACAATTTGTTATTGACAATCTATAATTATTATACTATAATGCTATCATAATTACAATAGTTTTGCAAGTAAAAATTGTAAAACTACAAAAGTACATTGAAAAATACACTAAAATTTAGTGTTATAACACCAATATTATAGAACGAAATAATGATACTTCGGCTTGGCTTAATATGATGTTGAGGAGTCGCTCGGTTGGTAACGGAGAGGTGAAATTCCTATGTAGGTAAACTAACTATAATATTCCTTTAAGTAGATAGGACGGTTAAAAAATCTACTAAATTATATGCAAAATTTTGATTTTACAAGAAACGGAGGATTACAAATGCAAGATAACAATTATACACAAGAAATGTTTGCTAATTATCCTGATGTTGTTGATTTATCTGGACTACAATCAATGCTAGGAAATATTGGTAGACAAACAGCATACGAATTAGTACGAAAAGGTACTATAAAAGCAATTAAAGTTGGAAAGCTATACAGAATACCTAAGATAAATGTTATCGCTTTTTTAACTAAAAATACTGTTTAAAATTAGGAAGGAGATTTTTTATGTATGACATTACAGCATATTTAACAATTAAGAATAAGACTTTTTATACAGTATTGACTTACTATGTAGATGGCATTAGAAAATTAAAATGGGTATCTACAGGAATAAAAGAAAATGAAAGTAAGAAAAAAGCTGAAAAGAAACTTATTCAAATAAGAGATGAATTTATAAATAAATTAGAAACAATTACAACTACTAAAACAGAAGATAAAAAAGTACAAATATCATTTGCAGACTTTATGATTAAATGGCTTGATATGATAAAACATCAAGTAGAAGAATCTACATATACAGGTTATAAAAGACAAATTGAAGGAAGAACGAAAGAATATTTTACCAAACATCCTATAATGATTGCAGATTTAAAACCTGTTCATATTTTAGACTTTTATAATTGGCTATACTCACAGGGATTAAAAGGAAACACTGTTGTAAAATATCATGCTAATATTAGAAAAGCATTAGATTATGCAGTACAAACCGATTTAATACAAAGTAATCCAGCTATAAAAGTTGGTAGACCACAGCAAGAACAGTTTATTGCAGATTACTATAATCAAGAAGAACTGAATAATTTATTTAAAGTTGTAAAGGATACGCCATTAGAATTAATTGTTTATTTAACTGCTTTTTATGGATTACGAAGAAGTGAAGTTTTAGGTATTAGATGGTCTGCCATAGATTTTGAAAATAAAACAATTACGATAAATCATAAAGTTGTAACAGTTACAAATGAAAATGAAGAAATCCAAACGAAAACAAAGATGATTACAAAAAGCAAAACAAAGAATAAATCTAGTTATAGAACATTTCCTTTATTTAAAGAAATCGAAAACCTTTTATTATATACTAAAAAAATGCAAGAATATTATGCATCAATATTTAAAGATAGTTACAATAAACAATATAAAGATTTCGTTTGTTTAGATGAATTGGGAAATTTAAGAAAACCTGATTATGTTAGTCATAAATTCAAACAAATATTAAGAAATAATGATTTAAGAGAAATAAGATTTCACGATTTAAGACACAGTTGTGCTACATTACTTGTTAAAAAGGGAATTTCTTTAAGAGAAATACAAGATTGGTTAGGACATTCTAGTTCTAAAACAACAGAAAGATATACTCATTTAGATTCAAGTACAAAAATAAATTCTGCATCAGCTATTGAGAAAGCATTGAGTTTTAATACTAATACAGATATTAAAACAAATAAAAAAGATATATTAGATCTGGACTCTAATATACCTAA
>CAMMNR010000159.1 GCA_946498265.1 uncultured Clostridium sp.
TTTATTTTCTCTGTTTTTATGAATAACTTTTTTCTACCTCTGAATAGTTACAAAATGCTATATAAATACCAAAGAAATACTGGAAAAATATAGTTATATGTGATACAATAGTAATGCAAAAATTTTTTAGAAAAAAGGAGGAAATGTTGGAAATAAAATCCAACATAAGCTAGAAACAATGGGATTTTTTGAAAAATTAAAACAAGGAATGAATAAAACAAAAAAATCAATAGATGAAAAAATAAACGACGTATTTAGTAATTTCAGAAAAGTAGATGAAGATTTTTTAGATGAATTAGAAGAAATATTAATTATGTCAGATATAGGAATGGAAACATCAGTAAAAATAATAAATAGTTTAAGAGAAAGAATAAAAAAAGAAAAAATACAAGATGAAGAAGATGTAAGACAAGCATTAAGAGAAGAAATGAAAAAAATACTAGACGTAACAAATATAAGTCTACACTTAAACACAAAGCCATCAGTAATTCTAGTTGTAGGTGTAAATGGAGTTGGAAAGACAACTTCAATAGGAAAAATAGCAAATAGATTAGCCAAAGATGGAAAAAAGGTAGTAGTTGCAGCAGCAGACACATTTCGTGCAGCAGCAGTAGAACAATTAGAAATTTGGGCTAAAAGAGCTGGAGCAGATATTGTAAAAAGAGATGAAGGTGTAGATCCAGCATCAGTTGTATATGATGCAATAAAAATTACAAAAGAGAAAGAGGCAGATATTTTGATAGTTGATACAGCAGGAAGATTACACAACAAGAAATATCTAATGGATGAATTAAATAAAATTCAAAAAGTTATAAACAAAGAAATGCCAGATGCAGATAAAGAAGTATTACTTGTATTAGATGGAACGACTGGGCAAAATGCAATTTCACAAGTGAAAGCATTTAAAGAAGAAACAGATATTACAGGTTTGGTTTTAACAAAATTAGATGGAACAGCAAAAGGTGGAGTTGTTATAGGAATTGTAGAAGAAAATAAAATACCTGTAAAATTTATAGGTGTAGGGGAGCAAATAGACGATATGGAAATATTTAATTCTGATGATTTTGTAAAAGCAATTATTTAATTACAAAGTTGAAAAAGAATTATAATTTCTGCTGTGTTAAATTTTATTATTCGGAATTAATGAGGTAAACTATTTTATGTTTTAAGGAGGTTGAAATTTTGAACGAGAATAAAGAAAAAAACGTTCCAAAAGAAGAAAAGCAAGAAACAATAATAGATACTGTAAATACAAAGGAAACTAAAAAATTTCATAAATCAAAGAAAAGTAGAACAAGAATGTTATTAGTATTATTGTTTATTGCCATATTTGGTGTAATTAGTTATGTCCAATTAAGGGGAAGTTATTTAGAATATCTAGAATTAGGAGAAAGTTATACTAGTATATTTTTTACTAATTTAATATTTAAATATTCAATAATGGCAATAAATTTCGTTATATTATATTTTGTAATATATTTAACAAATAGAGGAATAAAGAAAGGACTGCAACCATTTTTTCAAAAAGAAAAAAAGCAGATGCCAAAATTATTAAACAAATCTTTAGCATTAGTAATTTCAGCAATTGTTAGTGTGGTAGTGTCTAGTGTTTTTATGCAAAAGATAATGTTAATATCAGGAAATACGTCATTTGGAATACAAGACCCAATCTTTAATATGGATATATCATATTATGTTTTCCAAAAACCATTAATGGAAATGTTTGTAATGTATTTTATAATATTAGTTGTAGGTCTAACATTATATATGTCATTATATTATATAATAGTTTTTAATAAGTACTTTGATGGTGTAGAAGGAAAGATGTTAAAAGAGAGTATATTTATGAAAAAATTATTGAGAAATATCCTATTAGTGGTGATAGGAATAGCAATAATGACAATATTAAATATACAAAACATGGTTTTTGGAAAAATTTTAACTGTTAACGAGGATTTAGAGATTGTAGGAGCTGGGCTAACAGAAAGTACAGTTAAATTATGGGGATATATAATATTTGCATTTGTGATAATAATATTTGCATATAGAGCGATTAGAGCATTTAAAAATCAAAATACAGGAAAAGTATTAAAAAATTTGGCTGTAATTCCAGGATATCTAGTAGTATTATTTTTAGCTATGCTTATATTTGATTTAGTATATGTTAATTCTAATGAATTAGATAAAGAAAGAGATTATATATCAGCCAATATAGCAAATACAAAAGATGCTTATGATATTAATATAGAAGAAGAAAATATAAAAAATTCAGGAACTATTACAGAGGAAGAAGCAGATAATAATGAAAATATTATAAATAATATACCAATAATAAGTGAAGACATGGTATTAAAAGCACTTGAAAATAGTCAAACAGAAACAGGATATTTTTCATATAGAAATGCAAATTTAGCGAAGTATGAAATTAATGGAAAAGATACATTAATGTATATAGCACCAAGAGAGATAACAAGTTCAGGAAGAACATATAATAATAAAACATATGAATTTACACATGGAATGGGACAAATAGCCGTTTTTGCATCACAAAGTAATGAAAACGGGAATGTTCAATATATACAAAAAGAAGTTTCTGGACAAGATGAAGTATTAAAAACTTCAGAACCAAGAATTTATTTCGGAACAGAAACAGAAGAAACAATAGCAACAAATGCAAAAAACAAACAAGAATATGATTACACAGACGAAAAAGGGGAAGATCATACATCAACTTATGCAGGAGAAGCAGGATTGCAATTAGGATTTTTAGATAGATTAGTATTAGGAATAACAAAAGGAGATTTAAATTTAGCTTTTTCTAGTGAAATATCTGAAGATAGTAAAATACTAATAAATAGGGATATTGTAGCAAGAGCTAAAAAAGCATTACCATATTTAATATATGACGAAAATCCATATACTGTAGTAAGAGAAAACGGAGATTTAGTATGGGTATTAGATGCATATACAGTTTCAAATTGTTATCCATATTCACAATATACTAGTATAGAACATGATGGAGTAAGAGAAAATATAAATTATATAAGAAACTCTGTAAAAGTAATTATAGATGCATATGATGGAACAATGTCATTTTATATAACAGATAGAGCAGATCCAATTGCAATGGCATATAGGAATATATATCCAGATTTATTTAAAGATTTAGAAGAGGAAATACCTGAAGATATATCAGAACATTTTGTATATCCAGAATTTTTATATAGTGTACAAGCTGAAATATTAAAAGTATATCATAATGTAAAAACTGATGTATTATATAGAGCAGATGATGTATGGGATTTTGCAAAATATAATAGTGTAAAATCTACTAATTCCACAGGGACATATATGGAACCTTATTATACGATGGTAAAAGTAGATAATAAAGAAGAAATAGGTTTAATGCAAATATATACTCCTAATGAAAAACAAAATATAATTTCATATTTAGTAGGAACAACAAATGGAGCTGATAATACACTAAAAACATATAAGTTTTCGGCTGATAGTGATATATTAGGACCAATGCAGCTAGATAAGCAAATAGAAGAAGATGAAGCAATTTCTTCAGAAATAGAAGCACTAAATGTAACAGGAACAAGGATAACAAAAAGAATGATAGTTGTTCCTATAGAAAATACTTTATTATATGTAGAGCCAATATATCAGACAATGTTAAATGAATCAGATGTTCCAATCTTAAGAAAAGTAGTAGTAGCATCTGGAAATAAAGTATCAATAGGTGATACCTTACAACAAGCATTATCTAATCTACTTTCACAATATGCAATAGACATAGAAGTAGAAAATACTGATGACATAGAAGGAGTAATAGATGCAATAATAAAAGCAAATAAAAACTTAACAGAATCAAATCAAAATAATGATTGGGAACTAATGGGAAGTGATATCAAAAGATTGCAAGAATTAATTGATTCTTTAGAACAATTAAGAGATGAAGAAAATAAAAGGCGAGAGGAAATAGAGCAAACTATGCCAAACGAAGAGACAAATGCAGAAAATATCACTGAAGATGGTAATACGTCAAATGGAATAGAAACAAACAATAATACTAATGAAACAAATGTGATGTAATAGAATAAATAAAAATATAAGAATGAAATCATTGTATAATAAAATAAATATATGGATAAATAGGAATAAAAATTATTAAAAAAACCACCATAATATATAGAGATATAAAGGTGGTTTTTATGTTTTTAAAAAAAGAAAAAATAAATTTATTAGAAAAGTCAGTAAATCAATTAAATAAAATGTTACAAGAGGGGAATTTTATAGAATTAACATATTTATTAGGAAATAAAAAGGAAATAATGATAAGGAATCTGATTGCAGGAATATTTAGAGGAGTGGGTATAGGAATAGGTGTTACGATAATAACAGCTGTTTTAATATTTTTACTTCAAAAGATAGTAAAGTTGAATATTCCTATTATTGGTGAATATATTGCAGATATTGTTGAAATAGTAGAAAGAAGTAGGTAGATAAAAAGGGGACGTTCCTTAAATCCCTAAAATTCGGGATAATGGGGACGGACCTC
>CAMMNR010000160.1 GCA_946498265.1 uncultured Clostridium sp.
TAACAGGAGATGGACCAACAGCAGGACAAGCATTAGCAAGACATCCAGGAGTTCACTTAGTATCATTAACAGGTGGAACAGCTGCAGGAATTCAAACAATGGGAACAGCATCAAAAAATTTAACACATGTAATGCTAGAACTTGGTGGAAATGATGCATTTATCTTCTTAGAAGATGGAGATATGGACTTAGCTGTAAAAGAAACAATTTGGGGAAGATTATATAATGGTGGACAAGTATGTTGTGCAAGTAAACGTTTCTTAATCCACAATTCAAGAAAAGCTGAATTTATTGAAAGAATGAAAGAAGTTATTTCAAACTTAAAAGTTGGAGACCCAATGCAAGAAGATACAGACATGGGACCAATGATTAATATAAATGCAGCAAAAAGAATAGAAGAACAAGTAAATCAAATGGTAGCAGAAGGAGCAACAATTGTATGTGGAGGAAAAAGAGAAGATGCATACTATTATCCAACAATACTTGATAATGTAACAAAAGATATGGAAGTTGCAAAAGACATGGAAATATTTGGACCAGTAATATCTGTAATAGGATTTGACACAGTAGAAGAAGCAATAGAAATTGCAAATCAATCATCATATGGACTATGTGGATGTGTAATTTCAAAAGACTACTCAAGAGCAATGAAAATTGCAGACAAATTAGAATGTGGAGGAGCTGTTGTAAACGGAGCAAGCTTCTATCGTTCATTCGAAATGCCATTTGGAGGTTGGAAACACTCAGGAATAGGAAACGAAGGAGTATTAACAACACTACAAGAAATGTCTAGAGTAAAAACAATTGTATTGAAAAACATCTTATAGGGAAAAAGGGGACGCCCTTTTTTTTCCCTATTTGTAAAATTAATTTCTTATTTTTATAAAATGTAACAAATAAATTTTATTATTAAATATATAAATTAAAATTCATGATACTAGATTATATAAACATAAAAATGGAAGAAGAAAGGGCTGAAAAAGATGGAAAAAAAGAGAAAAACTATAATGATAAGTATAGTAGCAGTAGTAATAATATTTGTAATAGCAACTATTGCTGTAATTGTCTTAAATCAAAAAAACGAAGAAGAAAATCAAAAAATTATAGTAAGTGAATTATATAATAAATTACAACAAAATGATAAATATACTATTACAACAACTCTTGATGATAATAACAGAATGTATTATGCTAAAAATGGAAGCATGGCATATTTATCTTCAATAACTAATGGAGATGAATTAGAATTATTAGTAAAAGATGGAAACACATATCTAATAAAAGATGATGAAGAAATCTACTACACATATCAAAATAACGAAACAGAATTATCTAGAATTACGACACAATTAGAAGAATTAAACAGTCAAAAATTTGAAAAAGGCAAAGAAAAAATTGAAGGTAAAACATATAATTATAATGAATATTATAGTTTAACAGATTTTGCAATTCAAGATATAACTAATGGAGATAATCAAGAAGAACAAAATGCAAAAACCAGATTTTACTATGATAATGATAAATTAGTTTATATAAAAACGATTATAGGGGATAATCAAGAATTATTGAAAGTTGATATATCTTATGATGTAGACAATGATTTGTTTAATATACCTTCAAATTATGAAGAAAAATAAATTAATATATAGGGATTTTGGGGACGGGGCTTAAAATCCCTATAAATTAAAACAAAAAATGTTTTTTAATATACTAAATTCATATAGGGATTTTAAGCCCCGTCCCCAAAATCCCTAAAAATAGAGGAGGAATAAAAAATGTCAACAAAATTTGTTTTAAATGAAACATCATATTTTGGAAAAGGTGCAAGAGAAGAACTTGCAGTAGAAATTGAAAAAAGAGGATTTAAAAAAATATTTTTAGTAAGTGATAAATCATTAGTAGAAGCTGGCGTAACAGCAAAAGTAGAAGAAGTATTAAATAATTCAAACATAGCATATGATTTATATGATGAAATAAAACCAAATCCTACTATTAAAAATGTATTAGATGGAGTAGAAGCTTGTAGAAATTCTGGAGCAGATTTAATTGTAGCAGTAGGTGGAGGTTCAAGTATAGATACAGCAAAAGGAATATCTATAATAATGACAAATCCAGAAAGAAGTGATGTAAAATCATTAAATGGGGCATCAAACACAATAAATAGAGGAATGCCATTAATAGCACTACCAACAACAGCTGGAACAGCAGCAGAAGTTACGATTAATTACGTTATTACAGATGAAGAAGCAGAAATAAAAATGGTATGTGTTGATCCAAATGATATACCAATTATAGCAATTGTTGATTCAGAACTTATGGCTTCAATGCCAAAATCATTAGCAGCAGCTACTGGGATGGATGCTTTAACACATGCAGTAGAAGGATATATTACAAAAGCACATAATGAAATGTCAGACATGTTTCATATGAAAGCTATAAAAATGATATTCAAATATTTAGCATCAGCTGTAAATGAAAAAGATCCAGAAGCAATAGAAATGATGGGACTTGCTCAATATATTGCAGGAATGGGATTCTCTAATGTTGGACTTGGAATAGTACATTCAATGGCACATCAATTAGGTGCAGTATATGATACACCTCATGGAATAGCAAATGCAATGCTTTTACCAACAGTTATGAGATTTAATGGAGAAGATCCAGCTACAGCTCAAAGATTTAGAGAAATATTAATAAATATTGGTAGACCAGATGCAAAAGATTTAAATGATCAAGATGTTATAAATACTTTTGTATGGATGATATCAGAATTAAGCAAAGCAGTTGGAATTACAACAACAATAAAAGATTATGGAGCAAAAGAAGAAGATTTTGAAATGTTAGCTGAAAAAGCAATGAATGACCCATGTAAACCAGGAAATCCAAGAGATGTGAGTAAAGAAGACTTTATAGAATTATTTGGAAAAGCAATGTAATATGTTATAATAATACTTTTATATTGACATTGACATAATATTATGATACTATTTTATTGTAACTAATAGGTAATGTATAAAAAACTATGAGATATCATAGCAAAAGGAGGATTTTTATGCCAGGATATGTGATTCATCTTGCAACATCAAAAGCAAATGATAAGTGCCCAAATTATCGGAAAGGAGTTATAGCTCCTGATATTCTGAAAAAATGGTACAAACTTTCATGCAATAATCTTGAGGCAGTCCGCAGAAAATACGGTTACTGGAAAACACAAGAAATGCCAGATTTTGAAATTTTTGCTGAAAGGATTCAGCAAAAAGAAAAATGTGGTTCTACAAATGGATTGCATTTTGGAATAAGTACTGAACCAGATGTACAGTTCTTTTTGAAACAACCATATGTTGACAAATCTCAAGCTTTTTGGAAGGGATATTATAATCATCTTCTAACTGATAAAGTTATTTATCAGTCGCTTGGGATAGAGTCTAAATTCAATGAAATCTGGAAAGAAATATATAATCGGCCAAATGCAAAAGAATTGTATCAGGCAGAGGTTGAGAAATTGCATAATGATTGGGATATCTTGAATAAAAGATATTCTGAAAAATATGGAATTGTACTTCCTCCAGAAGTTGAAGAATTGAATGTGGTAAAATACAAAGAAGGGGAGACTAAATTCATAAATGTTCAGTTACTTGATGAATTAATGGAAAAATTACGTGCGCATAACTAAAACTTTTGGCTCCAAAATTATTTTGGAGCCATTTTATAAATAATAATATTAATATATCAACATTTTATTAAATATTATTGGCTGTGAATATTAACTATCATTGTTACTACTCAGCCCCTAGTACCATTTGATAATTTTTTAAGTTTATCTGTCAATATAATTTTCAAAGAAACTATAAATAAATTTTATGGCACCCTTCCATCAAAGATGAACTCTTTCCATAAAATTTATTAATAGTTTCTAATTCAATTAATTTCCATCAAAACTTAAAAAATTATCAAATGGTACTAGAGGCTGAGTAGTAACCTATCATTAATAGGAGTAAAAAAATTTTAACAAAAAAGACTTGTAAAATTCAAAGAAATGTGTAATAATATATAAAATATACAAAATAAAAACTATAAAAAAGAGGAGTAAGTTTAATAAAATTTTAAGAGAATAGAAGTCATTGGCTGAGAGCTTCTTGAATTGAAATAAACTGAAGGTAGCTTTTTTGTTGATATTCTGAGAAATCTAAAATTAAGAATATCCGTCCAAGCAACGTTAAAGGCTAATTAAGAAGTTATTAATAAAAAGCAAATATTGTGAAAGAAAAGATTTAAAAATCCACAAGCCAACACAATTATTGCAAAAATAAATTAATAATAAATTAAGGTGGTACCGTGAGAAATACAAGCTCGCCCTTATAAATAGGGGCGAGTTTTTGTGTTTTTTAAAGTATCTAAAAGGAGGTAATTTATGGAAAAAAGCATACTAAAAGAAAAATTTAATCCGAAAGATTTTGAAGATGAATTATATGAAAAGTGGGAAAAAGCAGGATATTTTAAACCAAGTATGGACAAAACAAAAGAAAGTTTTTGTATAATGATG
>CAMMNR010000161.1 GCA_946498265.1 uncultured Clostridium sp.
TTTTTTATATTATATTTTTTTAATATATCTATAAATTCATTTGTTTCGTTTCTAATTATCTGGCTGTTTGTAATTGGTGGATAATGCATAAATACTATAATTTCCTTATCTTTTCCATATTTTCTTATCCCATCTTGCAACGATAATTCTAATCTCAATTGTTCTCTTTTTAATAATTTTTCGTCATTTTCTTCTTCTGTTTGTCCCCATCCTCTAGTTCCTGCAATTATTACATTTTCGAATTCATATGCATTGTTATATACAAAGTCAATATTTTTTAAATGATTTTCTTCTAAAAATCTTCTCATACTTGTTAAAGTTGTCCACCAATAGTCATGATTTCCTTTTAATAGTAATTTTTTACCTGGCAATTTATTTAAATACTCAAAATCCTTATATGTATCCTCTAAATATGTAGCCCATGAGAAATCTCCTGGTAAGACTACTAAATCATTTTCTCTTACATTTTTTATCCAATCTTCTTTTATTTTTTCTTCATGATTTTTCCAGTTGTCTCCAAAAATGTCCATTGGCTTGTCTTTTTCAAATGATAAATGTAAATCTCCTATTGTATATATTGACATTGCATTTCTCCTTTTTTAAATTGTGCCAAAGGGGACGGGCTATTTTGGCACACTTTTATATTATAAAAAACTATTTTATTGAAATTCAACTTAATAAATGTGCCAAAATAGCCCGTCCCCTTTGGCACAAAAATTAAAATGTTAAATTCGGTACTGCGTTTAAATTCAAGTTGTCTTTTTTTCCATTTATATAGTTATAATATCCTGCTGATGCTATCATTGCTGCATTGTCTGTACATAGTTTTAAGTCTGGCATGTATATTTTTATACCTTTATTTTCTAACTTGCTAAACTCTTTTCTTATGTAGCTATTTGCTGATACTCCTCCTGCTAATACTATTGTTTTTATTTTTGTTTGTTTAATTGCTTTTTCTACATTTTCTATTAATATTTCTGTTACTGTTTTTTGGAAACTTGCACATAAATCTGCTTTTTTTATATTTGGGTTATTATGATTTAAGTTTATTACGGCTGTTTTTATTCCACTAAAACTGAAATCTAAATTTTCAAAATGCGTTTTTGGTAATTGGATATTGGCTTCTCCTTCTTTTGCTAATTTATCTACTTTTGGTCCTCCTGGATATCCTAACCCTACTACTCTTGCTACTTTATCAAATGCTTCTCCTATTGCATCATCTTTTGTTTTTCCTAATACTTCAAATTCTGTATAATCTTTCACATATATTATTTGTGTATTTCCTCCTGATGTCATTACACATATAAATGGTGGCTCTAATTCTTTATATGTTATATAATTTGCTGCTATGTGCCCTTGGATGTGATTGACTCCTACTAATGGTTTATCTATTGCAAAACTTAATGCTTTTGCATATGAAACTCCTACCAATAATGCTCCTACTAGTCCTGGTCCATATGTTGGAGCTATTACGTCTATATCTTCAAATTTTATCTTTGCTTGTTCTAATGCTTTTTTTGTTACTCTTGATATAGCTTCTATATGATTCCTTGATGCTATTTCTGGCACAACACCTCCGTATTTTTCGTGTATTGGTATCTGTGTGTCTATAACATTGGAAAGAACCTCTCTGCCATTTTTTACAATGGCTACAGAGGTTTCATCACAGCTAGATTCAATTCCCATTACTATTATATCTTTTTTCATTTACTATTTCAGTTCCTTTATTATATTATCTTACTTATTATTTCAACCTCTTTACTATTTTAACTTATTTTTGTCATTTTAACTTATTATATTGTTTTGACTTTTCATTATTTTGATTTTTTTATTCTCTTTAAAATTTTATAGCTATAATTATATAATAAGTTTGACAATTTCCAAATTGTAATTATTTTCGAATTAATCTACATTCCGAATATCATTCGTACTAAACTCATTATTCCATTTGTTATTCCATTTATTGCTGGTGATATAATCATACTTGCAATTCCAGTAATCCAAATTGCTACAAATATTATATAAAATATATATTCATTGTTTCTAAACCATTGTTTAGCATTATATGGTAAAAATGGCATTATTATTTTTGAACCATCTAGTGGTGGTAAAGGTATCAAATTAAACACACCTAATCCTATATTTGTAGCAATTGCATAAATAATTATTGACATTGTTATTTCGCCTACTGTTGAATCTAAAAATGCTACTCCAGCAAATTTGTTTACTGCATAATATATTATTGCTAATACAAATGCCAATAAAATATTCATAAGCGGTCCAGCAACTGATACTATTGCTTCACCTTTTTCCATAGATATTTTTCTGGTGTAATTCATAGGATTTACATGTACAGGTTTTCCCCATCCAAAACCAGCAAATAGTAACATTAAAGTCCCTATTGGGTCTAAATGGTCTAATGGATTTAAACTTAATCTGCCTTCATTTTTTGCTGTATTGTCTCCTAATTTATATGCTGCTAAACCATGTGCAAATTCATGGAATGTTATTGCTATTAATACTCCTGGTATGCTTAGTAATAATATAAATAATGCTCCTGGGGTTGTTGCATATTGTACTAATGTTGACAATACCATTATTACAATAATTATATATACTATTCTTTTGTCAAATGAAAAATTAAACATAAACTCTCCTTACTTCCCCTTTTATAATATTTTAACATCATTTTTGTTAGCCTCTATATATTGAAGTCTATTTGATTTTTAATCCTATTAAATTAAATTTATTAAGCCTTATTAAATATTATTTAACTTGTTATAGACACTTTTCAATATTTCATATCTATAACCAATTATTTTTTTATAAAATTCTTTTCTAACAATTGTAATACTAGAAATTTCATCTATAAAATTATTAATCGCATCTATATTAATTTTTTTATACACATTATTAATTGCATTATTACATTCTACATTTTTGGTGCTTTTAATATATGCCATATAATTTATTTTTTTACCATTTTCTTTTATACAAGAATAACAATTTATTGCTAAATTTTTCAATTCAACTTCACTTATATTCTCAATTTCATTATCTTCTAACATAGGATTTAAGCAAGAACCACAATCATAAATTGGAGAAAATTTTGCTTGATTACTTCTTGTATTTACCAAAAGTCCCCAGTTTCCATTATGTCTGTCAGTATTTCCTATTAAGCTATCAATAATAAACATATTCCAAAAGTTTTCTTTTATATCATCTACGATTATAAGATTTATTTGTGTTAAATTTTTTATTTCTTCTATAACTTCCATTATATCAGATAGTTCTGTATCAATTTTTTTATCGGGATTAGCACTTAAGACTAAATTTTCAAATTCATATAATATATGATTTCCATCAGTAAAATCTTCACAAGCACACACTATTTTTTCTTTTCCATTATAATTATAAGTTCCAAGTATTGTATTTTGAACTTTAAATCCAGCTATTTTAAATATGTTACTACCTATATATTCTGAAAAAGCATTATTTATATATGAAATATTTTTATTTTTTTCTCTTATCGGGTCTGGAAATTTAACTAGATATTTTTTATTGTTATAAATTAGAGTTTTCTTTTTTTCAGATCCTTTATAGCTGTTCAATTCTTCTATTGCTTTTGAAAAATCAATCATATTGCACCTCCTTGCATACTTGCCAATTTTCAATATTTTAAGTTTTTATTAATCTTTATTAAAACTTATTGGACATTATTAAGTGGTTCTAATGAGACATTGGCTTCATGGTTGGGAATAGTAAAGCATCTCTAATTGAAGCACAATCTGTTAAAAGCATTACTAATCTATCTATACCAATTCCTAATCCTCCTGTAGGTGGTAAACCTATTTCTAGTGCTTGAATATAATCTTCATCCATCATTCCTGCTTCTTCGTCTCCTGCTTCTCTTGCTTCTACTTGTTTTTTAAATCTTTCATATTGGTCTATTGGGTCATTTAATTCTGAGAATGCATTTCCATATTCTCTACCATTAATAAATACTTCAAATCTTTCTGTCATGCGTGGATCTTTTACAGATTTTTTTGCAAGTGGTGATATTTCTACTGGATAATCATATATAAATGTTGGTTGTATTAATGTTTTTTCTACATATTCATCAAAGAATAGACTTATTACATCTCCTCTTGTTTCTTTTGTTTTGTCTGGAATTTCTATATTTCTTTCTTTTGCAAGTGCAACTGCTTCTTCATCTGAATTTATTTCATTAAAGTCTATTCCGCATGCTTCTTTTATAGAATCTATCATTGATATTCTTTTCCATCCAGGTGTTAAATCTAGGTCTTGTCCTTGATAATTTATTTTTGTTGTTCCTAATACTTCTTTAGCTGTTCTTGAAAATATTTCTTCTGTTATATCCATCATGTCATGATAATCTTGATATGACGCATATAATTCAAGCATTGTAAATTCTGGATTGTGTCTTATATCCATTCCTTCATTTCTAAATACTCTTCCTAATTCATATACTTTGT
>CAMMNR010000162.1 GCA_946498265.1 uncultured Clostridium sp.
TAAGTAGTAGTATGTATTTACAAGTAGAATTTTACGATGAAACTACTGATAGTTACACAACAAGGACAATGTATCATACCGACTTAGTATATACACCTGTAAAATATCAAGGAAAAGAAATGATAAAATTTGAACAATTTAGTTTAATAGAACATTAAGAAGGAGGATAATATGCATAAACTAGAGCAAAAAGGTCAAGTAGAAGGAACATCATCTATTTATATACCAGATGCAGAAGCTGATAAAATAACAATGGAGATAAGAGGAAATCACTATCAAGAAGTAAAGAACAGTATAAACGAATTACATTTGATAGATACGCCAGAAACGAATTTGAATAATGGATTATCATATAAAATAGAAGATGAAACATTAATATTAAATGGGTCAGTACCTTCTACATACGCTTTAATTATTACAAAACAAAGCAATATTGTAGATTTAGTAAAAGCTGGAGAAGAATGGACTTTATCTGCATATGGAGAAAATATGCCAGCAGAGAATACATTTGTAAGAATAACAACTGCCAATAGTACAAATGCTTTAAATGTATTGTTGAATTCTGAAACAACAGAAGGATATGCTAGCATTAGTTTCAATGAAAATAGTACTACACTTCGCATTGTGCTATCAGCAAATGCAGTTTATAACAATTCAAAAATAAAGATTAAGCTAGAAAAAGGTGGCACAAAAACAGATTATGATAAGTACTGTAAAATGCCAAGTATTTATATACCAAGTGAAATAGAAACAGTTAAAGATAATATTAAGATAATACAATGTAATAAAAACTTCTTTAATGTAAATTCAAGCAATCGAGGAGGAGTAGACTTAGTTCTTCAAGAGGACGGAAAATATTCAATAAATGGTACTTCTACATCAAGTTGGAGTTTTAGAACAGGAGAAAAAATATGGTTAAAAGCTGGAGACTATACTTTGTCTGTAGAAGTTGAAAGTGGAACGAATAATGGATTTTTTGGAATACGAGGGTCTAACAGCTTCAAGTATGAAACCAAAAGTGGTGAGTTAAATATTTCTTTAACAGAGGACAAAGAGATAGAGACATATTTTACATGTGCTAGTAATGTAACTTTTGATAATGTAGTAGTAAAAGTACAATTAGAAAAATCAAAAGTAAAAACAGAGTGGGCTAAACATGAACAAAAAGAATATAACTTATCAGTACAACAAGAAATGCTAGATGGAGATTACTTTGATTTAGAAAACGGAAAAGAAGTGCATAATTGGAAATTAAAATCTTTTAATGGAACAGAAAATTGGTATTATACTAAAGAATATCCTACTAGATATGCACTAGATTTATCAAGCGACTCTTTAAATAATGATAAACAATATTGCTCACACTCTAAATTGTATTCTACATGGGGAATAGAGGATAATAGTTTTTCGGTAAGAAGTGGAACATTCTATTTCAATGCTAAAAATATTTCAAGCTTAGAAGAGTTTAAAGCTAAGCTTGTAGAAGAAAATTCAAAAGGAACACCGCTAACTTTTGCATATGAAAGTTCAAAACAAGAATTAGACTTAACAGAAGAACAAAAAAAAGTATTAAATAACATAAAAACATTTAGAGGTGTTAATAATATATTTTTTGATAATGCTATTACAAAAGCTAAAATTACATATACTATTGAATTATCAAATGAAATAAAACAACAATTTATACAAGGTCCAGTTTATGCAAAAGTAAAATTAAATAATAAAACTTTTTTTAATAAAGTAGAAGGAACATCATCTATTTATATACCAGATGCAGAAGCTGATAAAATAACAATGGAGATAAGAGGAAATCACTACCAAGAAACGCAAGAAGGTACAGATAATCTTGCAGTATTAAATGAAGGCAGTATTACGCAAAATGGCATAACTATTAATGTGGAAAATGGTGTTGTAAATATATCAGGAATAGCTACAGCAGATACAATTATTATAATAGGAGAAGCTTATCTTTATGCAGGAAAGACTTATTATCTTTCTAAAGATATGAACGGTGGAGGTTACTTTATAAGAAATTCACAAAATGAACAAAAGTGGTTTTACGACGGTGAAACACCAGTAGTTATGAAAAATACAGGAAAATGTGATGTTTGTGTATCTTTTGCAGCTAACGATACAGCTAATAGAGCAGTAAAACTTTTAATATCAGAGACAAGCAATGCTAATTGGGTGCAAGGAAAGAAGAATATTCCTTCGCTAGAATATTCAAGTGAAATAGAAACAGTAAAAGATAATATTAAAATAATACAATGCAATTCTAACTTTTTAAAGAAACAAAATGCAGTAGAAAATGTAACAGCAAGAGGATTAACAGGACAAGTACTTGAAGATGGAACGATAATTTTAAATGGAACAACAACAGAAGATACCTATGTTCAACTTACAGATGAATTAAAAATAACAGATTATTATACATCACAAAATTATGTTAAACATTTATTACCAGTTGGAAATTATAAGTTTATTTCAGAAACTTCGGGTCAAGTTAGTGCAAATGACATACATGCTTATATATATGGTTCCAGTTCAGCTACTCGTCCTATTATTCAAAGAATATCAGAAAGTCCAAAAAAAGAAATAACATTTGAGTTTACAAACAATGAAAATTATTATGCATATGTATGGATAAAAAGAGGAACTACATTAACAAACTTTACAATGAAATTTATACTAAAAAGAAGTGATGACAATTCAGAGTATGTGCAAAATAAGCAAGTGGAATATGACTTAGAAATACAAAAAGCAATGTTGCAAAATGATAAATTTGATTTAGAAAATATTAAAGAAATACATAAATGGGGATATATCAATACTAAAAATGTTACTAATATGAATGTATATTTAGATAGTTCAAATGGAGATTTTCGAAGATACAATATTGATTTAAAAATAAATAATAGAAAATCAGGCGAATACTTAAAAATTATATGTACACACTTTAAAAATGTTGCAAGTCGTTGGAACGAATGGGAAGGTATTTGCGGTTGGGAAAGTGGACAAACATTTTGTATAGGAACATTTAATCCAGAATTGAATACAGCTGATAAGATGAAAAACTTCCTATTAAATAATAATATAGAGATTTATTATGAATTAGCAGAAACAGAAGAATTAGACTTAACAGAAGAGCAAAAAGAAGTGTTAGATAACATGACTACTTTCAAAGGCATAAATAATATATACTTTGATAACCCTTTAGTAAATGCTACTGTTACTTATTTGCCAGAAATTATTTTAACAGAAGCAGATTATATTAAATCTATAAAATTTTATGATACAAGATTTGTTCCAGAAGAAGGAATATTTGGACAAACTGTTATGAAACAAGTAGATTTAGAAATTAATAATGAAAATCAACAATTATTATTAGAGGACCAAGAATTTGAACTTTATCTGTCTACTTATTACAATGAAAAAGAATATAACATAAAATATGGAACATTTATTGTTCAAAAAGCCGAAGAAGAAAATACTAATGATAATAATGAAGCTACTTGCTTTGATTACATGACTAAAGCAAACCAAAAGTATATTGACCAAGTTAGTTATCCATGTACAATGAGAGAATTAGCAGAAAATATATGTGAACAATTAGGTCTTACTCTACAAACAGAAAAATTCAGAAATGATAATTTTATTGTAGAAGATAATCAGTTTGTAGAAAATGAAACATACAGAGATGTTTTAAAAGCAATAGCCATGTCAGCATTTTCTTGGGCAAGAATAGATGAACATAATGTATTAAGATTTGATTTTAACCATAATGTAGAACCTATAGAAGAATTAGATTATGACCAATACTATAATTTAAACAAAAATGAAAAAATGTATGGACCAGTAAATAAAGTAGTTATAGGTGATAGTCAAATTAAAGGTGAAAATGTAGCTGTAGAAGATACTGAAAGTATTGCGACAAATGGAGTTCATGAAGTAACCATTTTAAATAACCCATTTGCATATACACAGGAAAAAAGAATACAACTAATTGAAGCTGGAAAAGAATTATTTGGATTTACATATCTTCCTATAAATTCAATGAATACAATAGGATTTATATGGTTAGATTGTATTGATAAAATAAGTCTAAAAAATATGCAAGATGAAGTAGCTAATACTTTTGTTTTTGACCATACAATTGAATATGATGGAACAACATTAGATGAAATAGCAAGCCAAGCATTAACTGAAACAGAAACAAAATACACTTATACACCAGAAACATTAAAAAAATTACAAAGAACTGAAATAGTTGTTGACAAGCAAAATCAAACTATAACAGATATTGTAACTAAAACTGATGAAAATACAGAGAAAATAAGTGAACATACTCAAACATTAGATACAATAAGAGATACTTTAGAATCTATAACAACTACAGTAAGCAAGACTGTTAAAGAAGTAAAAGTATTATATGCATTATCAAATTCACAAACAGAACCAC
>CAMMNR010000163.1 GCA_946498265.1 uncultured Clostridium sp.
ATATTTCTAACTATATGAACTATACAACGTTGTGTTATTGTTTGGGGATATACACCAATGTCATCAGTTTAAGAAAATGCTGTAATATAAATTTTAAATTTATGTTACAGTATTTTTTTGTTATCTATGATATAAGTAAAGAAAAAAGGTGTAAGATATGATAAAATATGGATACAAAGGATTAAATAAAATAAGAAATAAAATACAAAGTGAAGAATTAAAGGAAAAAGGAAGAAATCAATTAAAAGATTTTACTAGAAAAAGAAAAATGGATTTTGAAAAATTAATTCATTACATATTAAATAAAAAAGGACTGTGTACCAATATGGAAATAAATAATTTTTTTAATAAAATAGATGAAGATACTGATATGTCTGCTCAAGCATTGCTAGATCAAAGACTAAAGTTAAATCCAGAAGTATTTGTAGATTTAAATATTGAGTATTTGCAAGGATTTTATGAGGAATATAAAAATATAGATGTAAAAACATATAAAGGATATATATTAAAAGCAATAGATGGAAGTGATTTTGAATTACCAAATACTAGTAAAATAAAAGAAAAATATGGGCAAGTAAGTTCTAAATCAGGAGAAACAATTCCAAGAAGTAGTGTATCAATGTGTTATGATTTGTTAAATGAATATATATTGGATGTAGTGCCAGAAAAATATAGAGCAAGTGAAATAGATATGGCAAAAAGACATATGGCTAAAGACCATGAAATAACCAATGGATATGAATCAATATATGTAATGGACAGAAATTATGTATCATTAGAATTTATGATATATATGAAACAAAAAAACATAAAATTTGTTTCAAGATTACAAAAGGGATATTATGAAAAAGAAATTAAAGCAATAAAAAATAAAGATGAAATAATAGAAATAAAACATACAAAATACAGAATGGAAAAAAGAGCATTTAATGATCAAGATTTAAGAAATATTGCCAAGAAAGAAAAAAGTACAAGAGCAAGAATTATAAAATATGTATTAAATACAGGGGAAGTAGAATATTTAATAACAAATATAGAAGATTTAAAATATGAAGAAATAGTAGAAATATATAATAAACGTTGGGGAATAGAAACAATGTACTACAGTTTAAAATCAAAGTTACAAATAGAAAAATTTACAAGTAGTAATAAAACGATTATAGAACAAGATTTGTTTGCAGGAATGTTAGTGTACAATATGGTACAAACAATGAAAAATGAGGCAACAGAGAAAATAGAGCAAAAGAAATACAAATATGAAATGAAAGTAAATGAAAATATTGCTATAGGACTATTCAAGAACGAAATGATATATATAATGTTAGAAGAAAATAATGATAAAAGAATAAAAAGATATGATAAGCTATGTAAGAAACTTCTGAAATACAAGATTCCAATACGAAAAGATAGAAATTATAAAATAAAACCACAAGTAAATAATAAAAATAGTTATAATAAACTAAAAAGTTTTTAATTAACATAAAGTATTAATAAACCTATATAGGTTTATTAATACTGTTAAAATACCAACATTAGATATTAAAAAATATTTAATATTGGTATTTTTATATTTTTAAATATTAACTATTTTCTTAAACTGATGACATTGGATATACACTCTCAATCGCTTCTGGTAATCCTGTAAGTCCATCCATTGAAACAAAAAATATATCTTCTACACCTCTTGATTTCAATTCTTCGAAAATTTAACACCATTTACTTGCTGATTCTGTTGTATCTATCCATATTCCTAGTACTTATTTTACGACTTACAAAAAATGAAGGTAAATATAACAATAAAGGAGAAGTATATTTAATAATAAATATATAAAAAGAAAAATGAATATATGTTTTTTTATAGGAAAAATAATAAGTGACATAGATTTTAAATTTATAGTAGGTAATAAAAATAATGCATCTGTAGCAATATTTAAATTAAAAGTTAATGAGAATTGTATTTTAACAGTAAAAGGATACAATAAATTAGCAGACTTATGTTATAGAAAATTATCAATAAATAATTATATAATATTACAAGGAGAATTAAATAGCAAAATGGAAGTAATTTTATATAGCGTAGAATTATTTTAAAGAATAGAAGCATATAACATAAAAAGCCAGAATATGCCAGAAAATTATATTTTTTCTTATCAGCAGTGGATGATTAATTATATTATGAAAGCATTGCCAACAGAAGAAGAATTAAATTTGCAGTGTAATAACGAGAATGTTATTTATTTCGGAAAAATTCATAAAAATAACTTGATAATAAAAAAATAATATAGTAAAATATAAGTGTAAAGTAAAAAAACAAAAGACATACAAGAGTAAAATAAGGAGGTAATGCATTTGAAAAAATTACCATATGGAATAAGTAATTATGAAGAATTAATAGAAGATGGATATTATTATGCTGATAAAACAATGTATATAGAACAATTAGAAAACATACCAGAAAAAAGAATAATGTTCCTACGTCCAAGAAAATTCGGAAAAACGTTATTTACAAGCACATTAGAAAATTACTATGACCTAAAAAAAGTAGAAAAATTTGAAAAACTGTATGGAAACACATATATAGGAAAAAATCCAACAAAATTAAAAAATAGATATCATATATTAAAATTTAATTTTTCAGGAATAGATACTACAAATGAAGAAACTACAATAAAAGGATTTAGAAAAGAAGTAGCATCATCAATAAAATTATTTGTAGAAAAATATGGAATGGACTTCTATGTAAACAATGATGATGAAGCAGAAAATATATTAGATAATTTAATAAAGGCATTTAACATACAAAAAGAAGGAGAGAAAATCTATGTAATAATAGATGAATATGACCATTTTGCAAATGAATTATTAGGATTCAATCCAAACCAATTTAAAAGTTTAGTATCAAAAAATGGAAAAGTAAGAAAATGGTATGAAATATTAAAAAAAGGAACAGAAAGTGTAATAGATAGAATATTCATAACAGGAGTAGCCCCAATAACACTAGACAGTCTAACATCAGGATTTAATATAGGAACAGATATAACACAAGACGAAAGTTTTAATGAAATGATGGGATTTACAGAACAAGAATTAAGAAAAATAATGGAAGAACAAGAAATATCAAAAGAAAAGCAAGAAGAAATACTACCAATAATGAGAGAAAACTACGATGGATATAGATTTTCAATAAATGGAAAAGAAAAAATATACAATTCAAATATGTGTTTATATTTTTTAAATAGATATATAAGATTCAATAGAATGCCAACAGAATTAATAGATATGAACATAGCAAGTGACTATAGCAAACTAGGAAAAATGTTAGATTTATGCAAAGGAGAAGAAAGAGAAAAAGTAATAGAAAAAACAGTATCAGGAGAAGGAATAGTAAGCGAAATAACACAAAAATTCAATCCAGCAATAGAATTTACAGAAAAAGACTTAGTATCAATGTTATACTATTTAGGATATTTGACAATAGCAGGAGAAGTATTTGAAAAACCAGAACTAAAAGTACCAAATAGAGTAATGAAAGAAATCTATTCAGAATATTTTATGGAAATACTAAGTAGAAATACAGATTTACAAATAAGAGAAAGTGACTATAATGAGATACTACAAGAAATAGCAATAGAAGGAAAAATAGATAAAATAGTAGAACTAGCACAAAAATACTTACAAAACTTATCAAACAGAGACTTCGTGAAATTTGATGAAAAATATGTAAAATTAATATTTTACTGTATAGCAATGAACCTAAAAATATTTAGACTAAAATCAGAAATGGAAGTACAAAGAAAATATCCAGACATATTGCTAATACCAAAAGACCAAAGTAAAGGTTACAAAGGAGTAATGATAGAATTTAAATACTTAAAAAAAGGAGAAGAACAAAGACTAAAAGAAAAACAAGAAGAAGCCAAAAAACAGATACAAGAATATGGAGAATTTGAAGAAATAAAAGAATTAAAAAATATAATAAAATATACAGTAGTAGCAGTAAATGACAAAATATATGTAGAAGAAATAAAATAATTACAAAAGTCGCTAGAAGTCACAAAAGTCAACAAAAGTTTCAGAAGTCGCCATAAGAGACGGGCTATTTTGGCACAAAATAATCTTAGATTTTAAAGAGAAGTCTAAGGTTATTTTTTTACGCTTCAACAAGAAGTCTCTTAATAAGATAAGTAGAATTAAAAATTACAGAAGCATCTAACAAAAACAACAAAAGCAAAGTAAAGGAGTAACATTAGTAGCATTAGTCGTAACAATAGTAGTGTTATTAATCCTAGCTGGAGTGAGCATAGCAATGTTGTCAGGAGACAATGGTAATGAGAAGTTAATTTTAATGCGAAGTTGAAAGAAAGAATATTGAAA
>CAMMNR010000164.1 GCA_946498265.1 uncultured Clostridium sp.
TTATTTTATTTCTTAATATTTTTTCTATATCATTTCTTCATATTTTTATTTTCTTATTTATTATTGCTTCAAATTTCATTTTTCTTTTGCATTTAAATTTGTAAATTCAACAATTGTATTCCTAATTTTTAGACCTTATTTGAACTTCAATATATAGAATTAAATTATTAAAATAAATTTTATAATTTAAGTTAGATATTAATTATTGGAGATTTTTAGATTTTATTTGAAATTTTTAGATTTTTAAATTATTTACTTTTTTCAATTCTTTAATTAGTAACTTTTTATTTTTACTTTTTAAACTGCTAGTTTTATAATTTTCCTACTATTTCTATAATTTTCATTTTTAAAATATTATTTTTTATCTTTTTTAAGCACAATTTTATGTGGAATAAATTATTTAACAAAAAAAGATTATTTAAATAAATTTAAGATTCAAAATTATTCATGTAAACTTTTTTTGATTGATTTGAATTATTATAGAAAAAATATATAAGATGTACAGTACCTATAAAAATTTTGCTGTACTAATAAAATTATGTTTATACTATAACATCTTATATACTAAAAATCAAGGAAAATCGTTCGACTTTTTTCGACATTGTGTTTTAGGTTTATCTCTATATTTTAGCTGCTTATTCTGATGAGCTTAAATTTTTATTTCTATATTTATTTTCGTTTCTTTTTTGTCTTCTAAATATATTATAATATTTCCTATATCTTCATTAATACTTCTTATTGTATTTATATTTATTACTGCAATATCTGAATTATCATAACCTATAATATATAACTCATCTTCTTTTATTTCATAATTCATTTTTTGTATTGTTACTTTTTTTATTATTTCATTTTGTACTTCTAATACAATATTTTTCCCTTTTATTTCCTTTAATTTCACTAAAAAATCTTTTATTTTCATAACTTTTCATTCCTTATTTTTCAATTTGATTAAAATAATCTCTTACCTTTAGTATATCTTAATCAATTAATATTTATTCATTAGTTCTATTTTATGTTTGATTTATTTTTACGTCAATATTTATTTTGATGTAAAGTCTGGATTTAGCTTTTTTATCCATTACTTTTCTTTCTTTTTCTTTTATTTACTAATTTTTTTATTATTTATATAAAAATTCTAAATAGTATTTTTCTTTCTGATTCTACAAATGTTTTTAATATTCGAATATTGTATATTCTGTTTTTTAAAATAATTCTATACTATATAAAATCACTTCCATTTTGCTATTTAATTCTCCTTGTAATGATATATTAATTCATTTCTAGTTTTCATCTTTTTTATTTTCTTGTTTTCCTTTCAATATTTCAAAAATATCTATATTATTAAAACTATGATGTTCTTTATAATATTGACATTCGCTACATTTTATATTATCTATTTTTTCTATTTTATTAATACCATCATATTTATATTTTTCTTCTATTATTTTTGTCTCTCTATTGTAATCATAAACAATATAGCTATATTGTTTCTCTTCTAATTTTTCTAAATACTTTAATATATATGTAATTGGTATTCCTACTTTACATACTTCACTCTTAAAACATGTTAGTTTTAATCCGAACATCTGATTTAAAAATATAGCATCTTCTCCTATTGCTATTATAAAAACACCACATCTTGCTAACATAATCCTATCTTGATTTTTTCCTTTTAATTCCTCTATTCTTTTTGCAAATTTCAAAAAAATCCCACCTTTCTATATCTAGTCCATATTTTTGCCAAAAAATATGGACTAGTCCGGTAGGACTAGTCCGGTAGGAACAATTTTGCTTCGCGTGCCTTCGCCACTTTGAAACAAAATTGTTTCCTACCTACTTTATCTATTTAATTTTAGTTTAGAGTTAATTTTAACTCTGAGCTATCAGGTCTCAGTGCTACTAATAAAGTGTGAGTCTAGAACCAACGCCCGAATAGCTGTAAATCGGATTGTAGCTGTCGTTGCGAATACTCGCCCTAGTGATACTGCTACTTGTATTGCCGTAACCGCCACCTCGTCTAACTCGAAAGCCGGTACTGTCGGCCTCTAATATCCAGTCATATACATTTCCTGCTAGGTCATATATATTTTTCACCTTATATTGTTCTCTTTTCCCTGTTGCTACTGGGCCCGTTGTACTTTTATCACTGTCTCCTGTTCCGTAATTTCCCATTCCTACTGCATTTGTTACATAATAGTCTCCATTTGTTGAATTAATTTCATTTTTTATTTCTCTCATCCATATCATTATTTGATCCCATTGGCTTCCCCATATCATACTACTTGTTGTTGCACTATTTTTTAAACTTATATTTTGTTCTGAATTTTTGTATGCTTTTTGTCCTTCATACATTTTATACCAGTCTACATTATTTATTCCATTTGTTGTTCCTCTCACTACATTTACCGCATTTGTTGTAAAATTAGAACTGTTCATATTGCTTGTCTCATATCTTCCTACCCAGAATCCTCCTTTTTGAGCTACTCTTTCTATCATTGTTTTATATTCTTCTTGTAAACTTGATTCTGTTATACCATAATCTTCATCAGGTGCATAATCACTATCATTCAAAACAGCTGGTTCTCTATAACTTGATGTTGTTGTATAATCTAGTGGTGTTATCTGTACTGCTCTATTTGCTTCTTCAAAATCATATAATATTCCTTTATATGTTACACTTCCATCTGTATTTGTTATTTTTACTGCCATTGGGTATTTGCTTGCTCCGTTTGCTGGACTTTCTATACTTGATACATAATTTTTTAGACTTGTGTATTTTGCTGAATTTGTACTTCCTGTTATTTCTTTTCCCTCTTCTATTATTGCTGATTCTTTATCTACTGGTACCCATACAAATTGATCATATTTTTTTTGTATTGTTGTTGTATCATTCCAATTTGTTATTTCTTCTCCATTTGTTATATATATTACTATTCCATCTTCTACGCTTTCATATTCTCCTGGTATTTTTGATATTGTTGCTCCTCCTGGTATTGTTACTGGATATCCTCCTATTTCTATGTCTGTATCTGTATCATATGATGTTCCTGCTACTTCCTTCTTTATATTTAGACTTGCATATTCTCCATGGTTTGTTCCGTCTGTTAGTCTTGCATATACTATGTCTCCATCTTTTAATCCTGTTATTGTTCCATTATTTTCTATATTTGTCCAACTTCCTTCATCTACTTTATTTACTTGGTATTCTATTTGGAAGTTTGTATTTGTACTTACTGTTACACTTGCTTGATTTCCTTCCCATGTTGGTTCTCCAAATGTTATATTACCACTTCTTACTGTTTCTACTATATGGTATGTTCCGTCTGATTGTTTTTCTAATCCTAGTCCTGATTTTAAACATACTACTGGGCGAAGACCCACACCGCTACTAGTAGAGATATTAGTAGCACCATACCAAATATTTCCGTAATAGGTACATTTTAGTATTGTATTACCAGCGTTATCAACATTAGCAGGACTAGCTATCCAATAGCTTTCAACATCATAAAATGAATCTGGATCAACTGGTGGTAATACATATAATCCATCTGTTGTATTTAATTCGTTAAAATCTATATCGTCCCAGTTTAAATCTGAATTTATTATATATCCTAAATCGCTTGTGGCTTCTGCTGTATATCCTGTACTATATCTCTTATTATATGATTCGAATAATAACTCTATTGTTGGCCCTCCTATTGCATACTCTGCTTGTTCTCCTGCAAATTTACTCCATTGATTTATATCTAACATATATGCTACTCCTTGCATAGCTTCACTTGTACTTTTATATCCTTTTACATTAAAATAGTCATTATTTAATGCTTTTATCTTTTCATCTGTTATATTTTCTGAGCCACCATAACCTATTGCAAAACCAGGATTTACATGATAGCCATGGCCAACATGTGATCCATCAGGTGCAATATAAGAATCTAAGTAATAATCTGCTATTAAATATATATTTTCTTCATCTGCATGGAATATTTGCCAATTTATACCTGCATCTGTTGGACTGTCATAATTTGATACTATTCCTCCAAAATATTCTTCTGGATTATTTGATATATCTTCATTTGAAATTTGTGGTTTCTTTATTTCTATTTCTTTTGTTGCATTTCCTGTAAGTCCTGCTTTGTCTGTTACTTCTACTTTTACTGTATATGTTTTTCCTGTTTCTAATCCTTCTATTGTTGCTGTTCCTGTGTTATTTCTTGTTTTTTCTTGGTAACTACTATCTTCTTGTGTACTTTCTTTTATATAGAATATATATTCATTTATTCCTGTTTCAT
>CAMMNR010000165.1 GCA_946498265.1 uncultured Clostridium sp.
TCTGTATCATTTATATATCTTTGTTGTTCATCATGTATTCCACTATTTCTTCCTGCTTCTGTAGCATGTATTGTAGAAACAATTGGTATATTATATGAATTTTTTAATGTTTTGGCAGCATATGCTACTAACCAATCATGTGCATGTATTACATTAAAATTTCCTTGCTCTGCAATTAATTCATTTGCTTTTGCTACCATATTAAAATTCATTTGCATTATCCAATCTATAAAATTATTTGGATTTATCATATAGTTATCGACTCTATATACTTTTACTCCTTTATCATCTTCAAAATATGGTACATCACCATCTCTATATGTAACTACTGTTACATCATGGCCATCTTTTAATAATGTTCTTGATAAATCATATACAACTCTTGCAATTCCTCCTACAACTCTTGGTGGATATTCCCATGTTAACATCAATATTTTCATTGATATACTCCCTTTCTTTTTTCATTTTCTTTTGTTTTGTGACATTTTTCTCATCCCTTTTATTGTATACAATTTTTTTTAAATTGTAAATGCTTTTTTTATATTTTTTGAAAATATATCTTTTTTATAATTATTATTCATAAAAAATATCTTTAAATTATATATATGAAAATATTTATTATTGAAATAAATAGACAATTATAACTCTTAATGTATTCCTTTAATAATTAGTCTAATTGCTGTTTTAAATCCAAGTTCAAATTGAAATTCCATTTCTATACTCTCTCGTTCAGAAATTATTTCTAGATATTCTTTTATCTTATTCTTTAAATTGTCATTAATATTTAATAAATTTGTTTCTAAATTGCTTATCTTTTGTGTTAATATCAAAAAGAAAAGAACCTCTATAAAATTATTTTATAAAAGTTTTTTCTAGTTTTTACTTAAAAATTTTTAGATAAAAAAGATGTATCATAATTATTATTTTGAAAATCTTTATCTTCTAATATTTTTAATATGAAATCTGTATTTGTTGTAATTCCATCCACAACTAATTCTGCTATTGCACTTTTCATTTTTGCTATAGATTCTTTTCTATTTTTTCCATGAACTATAATTTTAGCAATCATTGAATCATATGTTGGCGGAATTTTATATCCTCCATATATTGCTGTGTCTACTCTTACTCCATTTCCTCCTGGTAAGTGTAATCCCGTTATTGTTCCAGCACATGGCATAAAGTTTTTATCTGGATTTTCAGCATTTATTCTAACTTCCATACTATGTCCCGTAAGCCTTATATCTTTTTGCTTAAATTCTAATTTTTTTCCACTTGCTATTTTTATCTGTTCTTTTATTATATCTATTCCTGTTACCATTTCTGTAACTGGATGTTCCACTTGAACTCTTGTATTCATTTCCATAAAATAGAAATCTTTGTTTTTATCTACTAAAAATTCAATTGTTCCCGCATTTGTATATCCTATTTCTTTTACTGCTTTTACTGCTACTTCTCCCATTTTTGTTCTTGTTTTTTCATCCAAAATTTCTGCTGGTGTTTCTTCTAGAACTTTTTGATTTCTTCTTTGTACAGAACAATCTCTTTCTCCTAAATGAACCGCATTTCCATGTTCATCTGCTAGCACTTGTATTTCAATATGTCTAGGATTTTCTACAAATTTTTCTAGATATAGACTATCATCATTAAATGATATTTTTGCTTCTCGTTTTACTATATTATATTCTTTTTCCAATTCTTCTTTATTATATGCAATTCTTATTCCCTTTCCGCCACCACCACTTGATGCTTTTAGCATTACTGGATATTTTATTTTTTCTGCTAATTCAACTGCTTGTTTTTTTGAATATATTAAACCATCTGAACCAGGAACAACAGGTACACCTGCTTTTTTCATAGTTTCTTTTGCTTTAGATTTATTCCCTAATAATTCTATTAATTTGTGATTTGGACCTATGAATTTTATTCCCATTTCTTCACAGATCTTAGCAAAATTTGAATTTTCTGATAAAAAACCAAAACCAGGATGTATACTATCTGCTCCTGTTAGGCATGCTGCTTCTAAAATAGCTTTCACATTTAAATAACTCTTGGCTGATGGTGCTGGTCCTATACAGATTGCTTGGTCTGCTAATTTTACATGTAGTGAATCTTTGTCAACTTCTGAATAAATAGCTACTGTTCTTATTCCCATTTCTCTACATGCCCTTATTATTCTAACTGCAATTTCTCCTCTATTTGCTATTAATACTTTTTTTAACATTTCTCTCTCCTTTTTTATTATACTATCGCAAAAGTTAATTCTCCTTTTACCGCAACTTTGCCATCTACTGTTGCAATTGCTTCTCCAATTCCTATTGGTCCTTTTTTCTTAATTATTCTTACTTCTAATTTTAATCTATCTCCTGGTACTACTTGTTTTTTAAAACGAAGTTTATCAATTCCTCCAAACAATGCGTTTTTACCTTTATTTTCTTCCATTGAAAGGATTGCAACTGCACCAGTTTGTGCTAATGACTCTACTATTAAAACTCCTGGCATTATTGGGTTTCCAGGAAAATGTCCTTTGAAATAATATTCATCTTCTGATACATTTTTATATGCTATTGCACTCTCTCCTGGCATATATTCTTCTACTTCATCTATCATTAAAAATGGATCTCTTTGTGGTATTATTTTCTTTATTTCTTCTTTATTTAACATTATGGTTCCTCTTTTCTTTATTGTTTTTTTATGGAAACTGTAGTATAATTAAATTGTAACTATAAATATACATGCATTAAGGAGGTTTACTACTTATGATTATTGATTCAAAGCGGATTGAAGAAGCAAAACAATATTGTGTGGCAAAATTGCCACCATGCCAACTAGAAGATGGTTTGGAATTTATTAAAGAACTTGTTAACTTTGAAAACACTTGGACTTATATTCCAAAAAGTGGATTCATTGTACAAAAACATGGTCTTAGCACTAGTATGATTGTAGAGATTTTAGACCATCTTGGCACATTCTATTGTAATGATGTCTTGATAACAGGAACATCAAATGAACAACAAATTAAAATCATTAAAAAATAAACCTCAGACCTGCGAGAGATATCGCAGGTCTTTACTTTATTAAAAAATAATGTAAAAACACATTTTCTATAAAGTAAAACATATTCACAGAAAATATTATTTTATTTTAAATAATGGTGTTCCATATTCTACTATATCTTCATTTTTTGCACAAATTTCTACAATTTCTCCATCAAATTCAGATTCTATTTCATTCATTAATTTCATTGCTTCAACAATACATAAAACCTGACCTTTTTGTACTTTATCTCCTACGCCAACAAAAGGTTCTTTATCTGGTGATGAACTTGCATAAAAAGTTCCCACCATTGGACTTTTTACAATTTTATAATCGCTTTCATCTTCTTTTTGAACATTCACTAAAGAAGTCCCTTTATCCTCTCTCACTGTCGGAACAGTCATAGGTGCACTACCTTCTATAACATTTGCTTGTTTAGTAATAATTACCTCTTTTTCTTTTCCAGTATTTTTTGTCATGCTAATTTTAATTCCTTCTGGAAACTCTATTTCTAAAGAATCTAAATTTGAATTTCCCATATCATCAATTAATTTTTTAATATCCTTATAATCCAATTCTATCATCCTTTCTGCTATACTAGTGTAATAATAGTTACTATATATTTTTTGATTTTCATTTAGTAACTCTAGCATATTTTGTTATTAATTATATCCTATTTTTATAATTAATACAATACACTTAATAGTTATAATTTAGATTAATTTATTTTGATATAATGACCGTCCCAAAATTTGCAAAAATGCATATTAAGAACCGTCCCCTTTTTAGCATTTTTTAAGTAATATACTACTATTATGTCCTCCAAATCCCAATGAATTTGACATTGCATATATTATTTCATGTTTTCTTCCTTCATTTGGTACTATATCTAGGTCACATTCTTCGTCTGGCACTTTATAGTTTATTGTTGCTGGTACAAATTCTTCTTGTATTGCTTTACTACATACTATAGTTTCAACTGCTCCTGCAGCTCCTAATAGATGTCCTGTATGTCCTTTTGTTGAACTTATCATTACTTTTTTTGCATTTTCTTCTCCTAATGCTGTTTTTACAGCTTGTGTTTCGCATGAGTCATTTAAGTGTGTTGAAGTTCCATGAGCATTTATATATGTTATTTCTTCTGGGTTTACATTTGCTTCTTCCATTGCTAGTTTCATTGCTCTTGCTCCACCTTCTCCTCCTGGTGCTGGTGAAGTTATATGATATGCATCTG
>CAMMNR010000166.1 GCA_946498265.1 uncultured Clostridium sp.
CATAAAATAAGAAAACTGGCAACTAATTATTTCTAATTAGTTGCCTCCCATAGCAATTTTACTGGAACTTTTGTTCCTCCCACAGCAATCCTTATTGATTACTTTCTAATACTATGATACTATATTTTATGCGATAAGTCAATGTTTTATTCAAAAAATTCTGTTCTTATTTTTTCATTTATCGTACTTAAATATTTTCCATCTACCTTACCAATAGTACCATTAAAATTCAATCTTAATATACTAACTTTTTTCATTCTTGTAATATTAGCCCATCTAATCATATTTTTAAATCTATATATATTATCTATTTGTACTATTTCTGTAATTTGCCCCTTTTTCCTTACACATTCTTCAAGTGTTATCTTTTTATTGAGATAATCTTGTTCTAATTTTTTAAATTCTTTAGGTTTTTTAGATGATATTGGCAATACAAATATTTCATTATCAAAATTTTTTAATATGATAGCAGGATGCATTCCTCCAAATTCATTTCCTATATTAAATCCAAAATCTATCCATACAACATTTCCTCTTTTTAACAATACTTTTTTTGTTAATAACATTGTATCTTCTTTAGAAATATTGGTATTATTAAATATATAATTATTCTTTTTTAAAGCATAGTTGTTTTTTACAATATTTTTCAATTGCTTATTTAATCTTTCATAATTATATTTATCAATTTTATAATTCTTTAGTGTATATTGCACTATATTTTTATAAATATAATCAATATCTTTTTCATTTTCTATTTTTTTAGTTTTATCTCTAATCCAAGTAAAATATAGTTTTCCTCTTTTTAAATCATTTTCTGTATTTAAACTTTTTCTAAATTCTCGTAATTTTTTCAAACATTTTATATAAGCTTCTTTCACATAATCACTCTCCTAAAATAAAGGCTTGTTGTTTTTATATTATATCAAACATATGTTTTTAATTCAAGTGATTTTGTAAATTTTTTTATAGTAGACTTTGGATTGTAATTGAATAACTTTCTTAAATATTGGTTATAAATTATACTCCCACAAAGTTCTAAATCTACTTATTTTAAGTGATTTTAGAATTTCGTGGGAGTAATTTTTGGAGCGTTTAGGGAGGTTATTTGCGAAAAAATTGCTTAATTCTCAATGTGTTCCTCCCATATTTTGCTCAAAAAATATTTGATTAATCAACTGATAAACTTACTATAACATAAATTTAATAATTTTTTCAATAATTTTTTTAAAAATGTCCCCTTTTTACGAAAAATATGTTATAATTTTTCTTGATAGGGGGACAAAAATATGAAAAATAGTGAAAAAATAATTTTAAAAATGAAAGAAAACAATGGTGTTATTACTTATAACGATATAAAAAAAATGGAAATAGATAAAAAAGTAATTGCCAGATTATTAGCAGAGAAACAAATTGAAAGAGTAGAAAAGGGAATATATATACTTCCAGAAACAATGGGAGATGAATATTTTAATAAGATATATGGAAAAAATGCAATATATTCACATATGACAGCTTTATATTTTCATAATCTTTGTAATAGAGTTCCAATGATATATGATATTACTGTTACTAAGAAGTATTATGGAGTTTTAGATAAAGATAAAAAAATTTTATTACATAAAGTTGATAAAGAAATATTAGATTTAGGAAGAATAAAAATTAAAAGTCCTCAAGGGCAATATATTGATGTTTATGATATAGAAAGGTGTTTATGTGATTGTTTAAAAGATAAAGATATGATTGCGTCAGAATACATAAAAGAAGCATTTAACATTTATTTTAAAGATATGAAAAAAGATACTTTTAAAATTATGAAATATGCAAAAAAACTAAGTATTGAAAAAGAAATACACGATTATTTGGAGGTGTTGTTATAAATGAATGGCGAAAAATTAAAAAACAAAATTAAAAAGAGAGCAAAAGAAATCGGAGCCCAACCCCAAGAATTAATGCAAATGTATTTTTTTGAAAGATTATTATATAGAATATCAATAAGTAGATATAAATTTAATTTTATTCTTAAAGGTGGATTATTATTATCAGCTATTATTGGAGATGAAAGAAGAACAACAAGTGATATGGATACTATAATAAAAGGTATTGATATTGAAAGTGATGAATTATTAAGAATAATTCAAGAAATTATCAATATTGAAACTGATGATAATATTTCTTTTGAAATAGAAAAAGCAAAGGATATTAGAATAGATGACATATATGGTGGAGTAAATGTTAAATTAATTGCTAAAAAAGATGGATTAATTGTACCTTTATTCATAGACATTACTACTAAAGACCCTATTACACCTAGAGAAATAGAATTCAAATATAAAAGTTTATTTGATGATACATATATAAAAATAATGGCATTTAATAAGGAAACCATTATTGCAGAAAAGTTTGAAACTCTTATAAAAGATACAGAAACAAATACAAGAGCTAAAGATTTTTACGATTTATATATTATTATAAAAGATTACTGGAATGATTTAGATAAAACAAATTTAATTAAAGCTATACAAAACACATGTAAAAGAAGAGATAGCTTATACATTCTTGATGAGATAGAAGAAAGGTTTGATTTTATAAAAGAAAGTAATATATTACAGAATGAATGGAATAAATACAAAATTGCTCATTTGTATGCAAAAGATATTGAATATGCAGATATAATGAAAAATATAAATTTAATTATTGAAGAATTAGAAAAAGAAGTTGCTATTATATAATATATTTATATGTTTATTTATATAAATTATACTCCCACAAAGTTCTAAAACTATTTATTTTAAATAATTTTAGAATTTCGTGGGAGTAATTTTTGGAGCGTTTATGGAGGTTATTCGCGAAAAAATTGCTTAATTTTCAAAGTGTTCCTCCCATAATTTGCTCTAAAAAATAATTGACTAATCAACTGATAAACTTAGTATATTATAATAAGTTAAATTTTAGTAAAAAACTATTAAAATATTCAAATAACATATATAGAATTATATTATTTCTACTGTAATATTACTCTATTTTTCTAATATTTTACATTAAATTCCTAAAGTAATATTAGGATTATTAGCATTTTCTATAATTTTATCTAATATTGTACAACTACCAATAATTTGTAATGTTATTCCTTCATTTGTAGTTGCATCTGTCAAACAAAACAAATAATCTTCATAACCATCTTCTGTTATTTTTCCTGTAAGATTTGCATTTATCTCTAGCACTCCTTGTAAATCACTACACCCCCTAAATACAGACCTCATATTAGTTACACTATTAGGTATAGTACTAGCTGTCCTTAATTTAATACAATCTCTAAAACAATCTGAAATATTTGTAACACTACTTGGTATTTTTTTCATTTCTGTTATTTCAGAACATCCATGAAAAGTTCCTCGCATATTGACAACATTTTCAGGGATATCTGGCATTTCTAATAATTTAGAACATCCTTGAAAACAACTTCTCATAGTTTCTAAGTTTTCAGGTAATTTATGAATTGCTGTAATTTTACTACAATTATTGAATGTAAAATTCATAATAGTTACACTATTGGGGATATTGGTTGTATTTTGTAAATTGATACAATTATAGAATGTACTAGTCATGTCTATCATTCCATTTGGAATTTCAGGCATTTCAGTTAATTCACTACAGCGTGCAAAAGTTTCATACATGCTATTTATCGTAGTTGGTATTATCGGTGGTTCTTTTAAATTAGTATTTTCTATAAAAGTATTTCTTAATGATGTTACAGCTTTAAATTCGTTTTCATTTTCTTCTTTTATATATTGTGGTATAGTTCCTATAATTTTTCCTTCAATTATATTATCATTGTTATATCCTGATGTTTTTATAGTTCCATTTATTGCTTCTATATCATTCAATGCATATGTTCCATCATCTAATAATGTAAATTCCCATAAATCCATATTTACAGATTTTCCATCCGTCCCTACTCCTATTGCTGTATTAGTTTTTTGATCTGGATGTTTTTGTGCATTAGCTAATGCTGTATTCCAATCTATTCCTACATATTCATTTATTTTGTCTTCATAACTATTTAAAGTATTCTGTTCTTCTTTTTGCGCTTCTTCTGTTTTATTCTTTGCTTCCTGAGCTCTTGTAAGTATTCCATTCTCTCCTGTCAGTGTCGAAATTGTTACTCCAGCTAGTATTAGCAAAACAATCACAGTCCTAATATTCCGTTATGACTATTTTTAATATTTAGCCAACATTTTGTAATTTATTAT
>CAMMNR010000167.1 GCA_946498265.1 uncultured Clostridium sp.
TATACCCGTTATAATACATCTCCAGCCGGTTATAGCCGTCATATCCATAATACCCTGCTCCGAGAGAATACTGGGGATGTGCCTATTTTCATTTTTACCCTTGTTATAATACCCAGTAATATTCCCGCACTAGTCAATTAAAATGTGTAAAAACAGGCACATCTCCGAATATTTCTCTTGCCCTCATCTTTTTCTTTAACTCAAATATTCATTCGAACTAACATTTTTTATTCCCACATAATGTCATCTTCCACAACATACCCTTTATCCAATATATTATCTCCAGATAATAAACATACAGTTGTATTTCTGCTTGACATATCAATTTTTATATTGATATTGTCTGACATATCCTGTATTTTATCATTAATATTACTATGCAGTTGGTCATATAATGAATCTGCCGAAAATTCTTGAATAGCATTACCACCAGTTGTCCTATTTCCAAAACTCCTTATATTTGTAACAGCTTCTTTTTTTAAGTCAACAGTAACGGCACTTTCTATGTACAAATCATACCCACGCTTTCGTCCACGGAATAAATAATATGTATAAGTTACATTGCCTAATTTATTATCAAACTCCTGCTTTGATGCAAATTCCCACATTACGTTTCCCAAATACATATCTTCTTCATAATCAAAATATTCAGAGATTGTTTTTTCAACTTCTGTTTTAATGCATTGCATATTTTCACAATTAATGCCTATGTTAACTTCCTGATTTTTCTCTTTTACAACAAAGTCATCATCAAGTAGAATTAATACTGTAGCAAAAGCACAAAATAATATTATAATTACAAAAAATATATTGATCGCTTTTTTCATATACTACCCTCCATAATACTTTAAAAAAGAAGATGTATACGCTGACACTTCATGTCCATATTCATTAGTGTCTCTGCATAGCCATATAACGTGCACATATAATAATCGTGTAGGCATTTTGTGTTCTTGCCCTTATATTTCCGTATTAGTCAATGTACGTCCCAGAATGTTCTTAAATTTATGTTTATGTTAACCTATATATTTCTACAGTATCAATAGAATTACGACATTTAGTAATATCCTAAATATCTTATTTTTTATAAAATTTTAGCTTGTCATATTTATTGTTTAATATCTTATCCTCTCTTATGTCATAAACAGTAAATGCCTCTATTTCTTTTGTAAAAAAACTTTTTTTATATTTTGCAAATCCGGAAAATACTATTGATTTATCTGCATACTCTTGTTTATATATTGTAATACTTCCTCGATCACCTATCACTACATACTCTTCTCCTATAGACGTTTTCAAGATTGCAAAACAAGGATATCCTAAATATTCATATTCAGGATAATGCGACTTTTGCAAATCATATACTTTTAGTTCCATCCCTGCCTGTTCACAATACCATTCAGAATCAGGGTAATCAAAAATGTCCTTATAATAATAAGAATTAGATCCAAAAATTATATTTGATGTTCTAACAATATATACAAAAGAAAAAATAAGTATAATTATAAAAAAAATCACAACTCCGTATAGAATCTTTTTCATCATTTTTCCTCCTATTGTACTCTGTACAGCATTTCTGCTTTTCCTTTTCCTTTTAAATAATCATTTAATGACGAATATGATCTTGCATCAGTATCATTTCCATAGGCATTAAATACCCTAATACTTCCATCATTTTCATAAGTAAACATAACTGTATGAATACCATCAAATATAGATGTAGTATTCCAAAACGTTACAATATATGTTCCATTCACAGTAAGCATATCGTCGAATTCATCTTGTTTGTTTGTAGAGGAAACTGTTCGACCATAATTATTTAATAATATTCCTATTCCTTCTGGTGTTGTTCCAAACACAGATTTCATCCCAGGGAGGCTCCATCTTACACCTTTCGTATTTTCTGCATCACTAATGAGTTTATCAAAATCCATCGGCGCATCAATATTAACTAATGCATTATATATTGCAACCAATTCACATCCATTATAGCTTATTGTATAATCACCATATTTTTTATCAGCCACATTTTCATTAGATTGACCAAATATGTAATTCTTATTTGGATCTGATGTTCTCAAATCCTTTGCATTTACCCAACCTGTATTACCATTATAACTCACTTGCGCCCAGCTGTAACCATTTTTCCAAATTTTCTTACCTGTATAATCTACAGTTGCACCATATTGCAAATATTCAATTACGTTACCATTGATGTCAGCTTCACTCTTAAACGCTGTACCGTCTGCTAGTCTAACATATCTATTAGCAAGTCCCCACGGATCAATAAACATACTCGGGTTGTTATTGGCGTACACATACCAGTTTAACCCATCGCGGATTGGGTCCTCGGTGATGAATCGTCCCTCATTTGGCGCATAGTAGCGGTTTCTGAGGTATATTAAACCAGTTTCCTCATCCGTGTACTCTCCTGTGTAGCCGAATGGGTTATGTATACCTTCCGTCTCTGCCTTCCATTGATACAATACCGTGCTCTCTCCTGCCGGCGGCAATACAAATGTCTTTTTTGAGCCAAAGTCATCATATTCATATTTCTTTAGCTCCTCTCCTTCAGGCGTGAAGATTCCTATTACAGAACCGTGACCATCAAGACGGTAAACACTTGTTATTCCTTCATACGATCTGCTTCCCAGCAGTTCTGTTCCTCGATAGTAAATATAGTAATTTTCGCTTTCTATTTCTCCTACTATATCTCCTCCGCTATATACAAATCTCGTTTTTTCTCCGTTTACGCTCTTACTCTTTCGCAGCCCCGCTGCATTATATTCATACTTCGACTCACTATACCCGTTATAATACATCTCCAGCCGGTTATAGCCGTCATATCCATACTGCGTTCTGAAAGGATATTAGAAACGTTCACAAATCTTCCATCATTTACTAGAGACTTGATTAATATTAGAATAAAATAAATATTCAAATATTGGCTCGTCACACTCAATAGTATCTATTTTAAATCGAAATAGCCCCTCCTTTTTCAATTTCATAGATAAATTACATTCACCTATATCCTCTCCATTTAATTCCCCATACAACTTAATGTCTACATATTGAATACCGTCTATAAACCTATCGCTCCCATAACCGTAAGAACTGCCTTGGCTAAATAAATATTTCTTTTCATTGCATGCCGATATAACATTTTCCCGTAAATTACCATAGGTTTTACTCTTACCATTGCAAATAATAAGAGTATCTTTTGATAAATACTCATCGACATCATTAATATTATAGTTTCTGAATGCCTCCGCGAAATTAATTGCAAATCTTGTATCTGCAGACTTAATATAGTAAATATATCCTACAAGGAAAATTACAATAATAACAATAACACTTATTATCAGTAATATCTTTTTCATGATGCTCCTCCACTCAATTATTAGGTCGAAATACCTTGCCTAATCCATCATTGTTGCGCAGTCCGCCCCAAGATTCAAATGATAATAAATAAACATTTTTAGAAGTTTCATGAGTTGTAATCCAGGTTCTATTTGTTCTTGTATACGAAAAACTTGCATAATCCGTTTGTGCATAAACTGTTACCTCTTGCGTATTTGAAAAATTTTGTGCAAAACTACCGTTAGCTGTATTACATCCATAAAAAACCGCATACGGTTGCAATATTATACCTTTTTCATCTATTTGACGTAAGCTTGCACCAAAATTCAATTTCTGGGCGCTATCCCAAAAATCACCACTACCGCCATATACCTCTGCACCTTCAGAATAGCCATGTGAATAAAAATCAAGTCCTTCAATCAAGCCATATTCTGCCCACATGTTCCATGTAGCTTTTAAATCTTCCTTATTATCAATCCTTTGAACATCAATATCACTTTCCGCCACACCCATATCAATAAGTTCCTGTTTTCTTGTATATGCCGCTCTTGCAAAAGAACTTCTCTGTGTAAAATCAATCCAAGTCGCATCATCCCAGTCTGAAGTATCTCCATCCACAGTTATATTATATCCGTTATCAAAACGATATTGCTCATATTCCCTGACATCTTTTGTTCCATATGACCATCCAATAACATATGTAAGTCCCCACGGGTCGGCAAACATAATCGGGTTATTATTGGCGTACACATACCAGTTTAACCCATCGCGGATTGGATCCTCGGTGATGAATCGTCCCTCATTTGGCGCATAGTAGCGGTTTCTGAGGTATATTAAACCAGTTTCCT
>CAMMNR010000168.1 GCA_946498265.1 uncultured Clostridium sp.
TGTAAATAAAATACTAATAAACATAGATATTAAAAAAATTTAATCTTTATTACTGTTAATGTCAAATTTTATTTGACAAGTTAAATATTATATGTTAAAATATATTTAACTTAACCCTCTACTGCTTTTGTAGTAAGACGGGAGCCTAAATGATTTTGGAGAGTTCAGAGCAACTCTCCTTTTATATAGAAATTTTATTTTGTAAAATATTTAATAATTTGCTTGTCTATTAAATCGAGAGATTTATTAGATATTTTTACATTTCTTCTGACAGTATCTTTGAAGATTCTTAGTTTGCTAACTGTAGTTATTTGATTAATTAATGCTATACTATCTTTTTTCATTTTACCAATTTCTTTTTCCATTTTTTCAATATATTTTTGTTCTTTTTCTATGATATTTTGAATATTAATAGGAATATCTTCTATCTTTTCTAATTCATTTAATATTTGTTGTAATTTTTGTTTTTCTTTTTCGATTTTTTCCTGAAATACATTATAAAGTTCCTTTCCAAGATTTACAGAAGAAGAATCATACTTTTTATTATCTTTCCTAGATGTTAATGGAATAATATTTAAAGCTCCATTTCTAGTATTATCATATTTATTTAGTACAATACAATAATGTAATCCTCCTAATTCATTCCCAATATTAAAACCCAAGTTTACTTTTATTATATCACCACGAGAATACATACCAGATTTTGCAATATTAAATGTTCTTTCTTTATCATGGTATTCAGCAAAGTCATTTATCCAATAAGCTAATAAATCACTTTTCTTATATTCACTTAATTCTATATGTTTCAAAAAAGATAAGTCTAATCTATTTAAAGAGTTATCCTTATGTAGAATAGCATTGTTTTTTAATTTAATTTCATCCTCATTCATAGTATCACTCCTAGTAATCTAATATAGAAACATTATACCAAACATCTGTTTAAAACGCAATAATTATTGAAAAATAATTTTATTGTTGTTATAATTTATACAACAGTTGATTTATCAAATTATTTTTAAGCAAGAGTTGGAGGAACACATTGATAATTAAGCAATTTCTTTGCAAATAACCTCCCTAAACGCTCCAATTTATTTATATGTAATTTTTGCATTGATTTAATATTTAAATTTTTTGCGAAAATTATATTAATCTTAAAGTAAAGGTATTTTAAAGAAAGGGATCTTATATGTCAAAAAAATATAGAATATCACAATTAATTATGGATAATGAGACTCCATATTATAGATATGATGAAAAACTTAAAGACTATAAAAAAATAAAAGAAGTTTGTGATGGAAATAAAATAAGATATTTAACATGGGTAGATGACAAAAATATAAAAAGTATTGCTACACCAGAAGGTAGGGAGCTGACTCCAGAAGAACTTTTTGATTTTGTAATAGGGGATAGTATAACAGATTTTGCAAGAGATAAAAATATTGGGAAGAATTCAGCTGATATAGCTATAGTTTTAGGTAATATTGGATTACCAACGACTAGAGAAAGAGCAATAAAAGCTTTTGAATTGTATAAATTGGGAATTGTCAAAAAAATAATATTTACAGGAGGAATACCTAAGCAAAGAGATGTAAATGGTTTTATGCACCCTGCATCATTAAAAGAATATATGGATAATAGTATGGTAGATTTAAAGTGGTCAGATCTTGCAGAGGCCGATTGGGGAGCAGAAACTTTTATTCCAAATGTTTTTTATGAAAATTATCAGGAGCATGTATCAAAATTAACAGAAGAATTCCTTAGAAATACGGGAATTAATCCAGAAGATATTTTGACAGAAGCAATGTCAACAACTACACAAGAAAATGCTGAATTTTGTAAAAATATTTTTGAATCAGAAGAACTAGATACAGGTACACAAATCAGATCAGCAATAATTGTAACGACATGTACACATGGTAAAAGAGCAATGAGGCAATTTAAAAAAGTATTTGGCAATAAAATTAGTTTACAATGGTGTCCTTCTACTTTGGACTTAGAAAAATATGAAAGTTTAAAGAAGATATTACATGCTTCGGATTTTAATGAGATAGCTTTTAGGCAGGAATTAAAAAGAATATATTGTAATGTTCCAGAATTAACACATATGCTTAGAGAAGAAACTGCAAATCATAGGAATGCCTTTATTCTAGGATATATTGACGAACCTGTAATAACAACTAAAGATAGAGAAATAATGGACAGTAAAGATGATTTGTTAGAACATTAATAAAAAAGCTACTAATATTTGTAAGAATAGAATTGGAAGCTGACATAAGAACTGTTGCTATAATAGAAACAGTAAAAATGGAAACACAAAGTGAAATTATTGGTAGTAGATTTATTAGTTCTTTTGAGATATTATTCAAAAAATTTTCAAAAAGTATTTAGAAATTAGGCAAGACAAGTAAACAATATAACTAAATATGATTAAAAATAAACTTATATTATCATTTGATATTATAAGTTTTTATACTATTAAATTATAAAACCTACCATATCAAAAAAATATATGATAAAATAACAATCAAGAGGTGTTGTTAATGAGTAGAAGAAAAAAGAGTAGAGAAAAAACTGGTAAAAAACAAATAAACAAGCTATTAGGACTAGTTGTAGTAGTTATCTGTCTAGCCACAAGTATAATATATGGAAATGATGTATTAGATACCTCAAAGGAAAATAACACTATTGATGTATCTAATAAAAATGACACAGTAGAGGCAAGTCAAACTACAACATATTTGAATATAGAAGATATTCCAGAATATACAGACAATATGTATGTTGAAATAAATAATAACAAACCATTTTTTGAAGAAAGTGAATACACTACAGAAAGTTTCGAAAATTACAGTAATTTAGATCAATTAGGTAGATGTGGAGTAGCATATGCAAATATAAGTAAAGAAATAATGCCACCTGAGGGAGATGAAAGAGGAAGTATAAGCAATGTAAAACCAACAGGGTGGGAACAAGCCAAATATGATGGAGAATATTTATATAATAGATGTCATCTAATTGGTTATCAATTATCTGATGAAGATGCAAATGAATTAAATCTAATTACAGGAACAAGATATTTTAATGTAAATGGGATGTTACCATTTGAAAACGAAGTAGCGGAATATATTAAAGAAAACGAAAATAACCATGTATTATATAGAGTAACGCCAATATTTAAAGGAGAAAATCTTCTAGCAAGTGGTGTAGAGATGGAAGCATATTCAGTAGAAGACAATGGACAAGGTGTTTGTTTTAATGTATTTGTATATAATGTGCAACCTGGAATAACAATAAATTATGAAACAGGGGAAAGTACACAGGTTTAGGGAAAATAGATAAAATCCAGAAAAAAACAATTGACATAAAGAGTTTGATAATATATAATACTCCTAGTTTATTTTATTCTTATAGTTACAAATATTCTAAGTAACTTAATATCCCAAAATATGATTGAGAAAAAATTGCAGTACAAACATGTCTTAATGAATAATAGTAAAAATAAAAACTAGGAGTGTGATGATTATTGAATTTGGATTTATTTAATGATTTAGTTAATAAAGTAAAAGAAAGTGATTTTGTGCAAAATTTTATGGAAGAATTATCAAATTATTTAGAGAATTCAAATAATACAGAAAAAGGAGAAATAGAATTGAATAATAAAGAAAATAAATTAGATGCAAATAGAGTAGAAAATGGTTTGTATCAAGTAGTTGATTTTAGTTCTAAAGGTGTGTTTATACAAAATACAAACAACAATAAGGTTTTTGAAGAAACAAATTTGCCAAAAGAATTGATGGATAAAATAGGGAATGACTATATTTTAAGATATAAAGATGGAAATTATAGTATCGAAGAACAATTGACAGATGATTTTATGAACAGTTTAGTGGGAATACAGGAATATCAAAAAATAAAAGAAAATTTTGAAAAAGAGACTAATATATTAGAAATTGATTCTAATACTAGATTTAATGTTCAATCACGAGAAAAAGATTATACAATATTAAGTTATGGGAATGATAATACAATAAATGTACCAAATGCATTAATACCATACTTTGCAAAAGAACATACCTCTTTATATTACAAAAATGGAAAATTTGAAAATGCTGTAACTATTCAGAGGTAAAATATAAAAACACTAGAGATTATTAAAATTTCTAGT
>CAMMNR010000169.1 GCA_946498265.1 uncultured Clostridium sp.
TATTTTATTTTCTCTGTTTTTATGAATAACTTTTTTCTACCTCTGAATAGTTACATTAGAACCGGAAGTTGAAATTAAAAATCTTGAAATAAAAGGTATGTTCTGTTAGAATAAGTATAGATTTTATTATATATAGAGGACAGAGGACCTCAGAAAGGAAGATAAGTAAATATGGAAAGAGTTAGAGTCGCTGGAATTATTTTTATAAATGGTGGAGTAGCACTTATGCACAGAACAGGAGTACTAAAAAGAAAAGATTATCAAGAATATTATACATTCCCAGGTGGAGGACTAGAAGAAGGAGAAACACCAGAAGAGGGAACAATTAGAGAAATAAAAGAGGAATTTGGAATAGACGTAAAAGTCATAAAAAAATTATATGAAATGAATTCAGAAAAGTTTAAACAAAAAGAAATTTTTTATCTATGTGAATATGTATCAGGAAAATTTGGTACAGGTGATGGACCAGAGTTTTCAAATGACCCTAAATATATTGATAGTGGAAAATATTTACCAGAAATAATAAAAAAAGATGAGATAAAAAATCTTTTGTTATTACCAACAGAAATTAAGGAGAAATTTGTTGAAGATTTAGAAAAAGGAATCTTCTAATGAATAATATATGAAAAAAGAAGAAAGAAAACTAAATAAGCAATGGAGAAAAAATAAAGAAACAGTGTAATAAAAATGGAGTAGACCGTAAATCTACTCTATAATATTATACAAATAAAATTGAAAAATTAGTAAAAATTTCTTATAAAGTTATAAAAATATTATAAACAAAAGTAGTAAACATACAAAGAATAATACCACAAACAGTAGGAATTACAAAACTCAAAATAGTCCATTTCCATTTTCCAGTCTCTTTCTTTATAGTAAGCAAAGTAGTAGTACATGGGAAATGCAAACAAGTAAAAATCATAACATTTATAGCAGTAAGAATAGTCCAACCATTTTGAACTAAAATGTTTCCAATAGCAAAAGTATCATCCAAATTTACTAAAGATCCATTTCCAAGATAACACATAAGTATAATAGGTAATACTATCTCATTTGCAGGAATGCCAAAAATAAATGCAGTTAAAATATATCCATCTAATCCCATAAGACTAGCAAAAGGATTCAAAAAATTAGCAATGATATTTAATAAACTTTCACCATTAATACCAACATTTGCAAAAATCCAAATAACCAAACCAGCAGGTGCAGCAACACAAATTGCTCTACCTAAAACAAATAAAGTTCTATCAAAAATTGACCTAATCAATATTTTTCCAAATTGAGGTTTTCTATAAGGTGGTAATTCCAAAACAAAGGAAGAGGGCAAACCTTTCAAAATAGTTTTAGAAAGAATTTTAGAAATAACTAATGTCATAAAAATTCCAAGTAAAATTACAAACATTACTGTGATTGTAGAAACTATTGAACCACCAAAACCTTGTATGCTACCAGCAATAAAGATAGTTGCAATTGTAATTAAAAATGGAAATCTACCATTACATGGTACAAAACTATTTGTTAATATTGCCATTAGTCTTTCTCTGGGTGAACTTATAATTCTACATCCAACTACTCCAGCAGCATTGCAACCAAATCCCATGCACATGGTGATGACAATATGGTAGTTTTGAAAAATGTTGATAAATGTGGTATCACAAGCTTTATAAAAGTAAAGTTTATGGTGTATTTTAAAATTTAATTATTACATTTAATATTAATCCTATAAAATAACTTAATATCGACATAGTATAAAATCATTGTAAAACACGGGTTTTGTGTGTTATAAAATTGACGAAACAAATTATTTTTTATATAATAGATATAATTATTTTACTGTTAAGATGGATGTGAAATTATGAATAATAAAAAATTATATACCTTAAAAGAACATGACAATTACTATTTTAAAAGATTGATTTTGACTTATCTACAACCTTCAAAATGGGAAAGAGCAATCCAGGAAAGTACAGATGTTTCTAAAACAGATTATAATGGAATATTAAGTTATAAAAATTATCCCATTATAAATAGAACACTAGATTTTGATAGATTCAATTTAAAAAAAATTTCTCTTCCAATAAATTTGCAATATAGAAATAATAGAAGACATACTGCAAGGTTTCTTACACAACAATATCTAGAAGAACTTGAAAAAGTAATAAAACTAGAATTACCCGATATTTCAGAAGAACACTTAGCTATTATTACATCAGAAGTGCGTAAATTGCAAGCAACAAACTCCTTAACTATTAAGGAAATTAATTTTGAAATATTACAGACAAAATATAAGCGATTATTTAATGAACAACAATTTAGTACCATTATTAAATATCCATATATACAAGATGCTTTAGTTTCCTTAGATGATGATGAATTAAAATGTTTTGAAATAGCTTTTCATTCTTATCTAGAAAGAGAAAATTTAATAATAAAAACTCCTGAACAATCAGAATGGAACTATAAGATGGAAGAATATATTGCTTCTTTAATGAGTGAACAATATAGGCAAGTAATTTTTGAGATATCACAACTAACAAGTAAAGAAGAACAAGAAAAATCCTATAAATTATTAGGATATATACTTGATAAACCTAATTATTATAACATTCAAAGTTTAGATGATTTAATGAATTTAGAAAGAACAAAAAAAGACATATGTAGAAAAATTATGTTAGATGAAGATATTTCTGCATATCCATTATTAGATGCAATGTCTAAAATCGAAAGGTATAGATTTGTAGGATTACAACATTTCGGTTTCTACCCTTCTTATGAACTAGCAAATATGTTTGATTCAACTATCGATGAAAATATTGATGGTGAAAATTTGTGGATTTTACAAACTTTACAAAAATTAAAGCAATTATATCATATATCTGATGAAGCTCAATTAAAAAACCGAATAAGTATATCTGAAATTCAACCATTTGTTAGTGAAAAAAAAGCATTTAGTACATTATTAAAACTATTGATAAAAACTCAAATAGAAAAAAACTTAAATAATAATCTTACAGAAATTTCACAACTACCTAGAATGGGAGAAAACGATAGAGGAAAATATCATCTAACAGAATACAATGGAACTATTTATGATGCAACTGATACTAATTTCAGTCTTATAGTAGCATCAGTCTCACCTTATACAAATTACAAACCCAAGGAAATCGAAAATTATAGAGAATATTGGGGTGGAAATCAGTTATCAGATTTGGCTAGTTATTCATTCATATGTCCTAGAAATTTAACAATTGCTAGTTTAAAAACTGCAAATCTTGGTTTTAATCAAGTAAGTGGATTAACTTATATGTGTCCTTTTGATTTAGATTCACAACTTGGGGAATTTACTCCAAAAGCAAACAATATCTGCTTTATGTCCACAGAAAGATTAGCTGATTATCAAAATTTAACAGAATTAAATAGTAAAAGAATTTCTCCAGATTATATTCCGCTTATAAAATGTTGGGGAGAAATCACCAATTTTAATGAAGCATTACAGGCTGCATACGATTTTTCGGATTCACATGTTCAAATCCCCATTGTTTTTATGGACTGGGACAAAATTAGATATGAACAAGCGATAGAAAATATAAAACTTATTTTAGAATATCAAAAAAATCCAGATAAATCTATGTTAAAACAAATTGCCCAAAACATGATATTTTATCAACAACCTGATCATGAAATTTATGGATACTTTTTAATAAATCATAATTATATGCTAGAATGCCTAGGAATCAACACAGACGAATTTGACAATTATGTAAGAGAACTCAATATAAATACTTTAGTTAGTAATATAAATCATCATATGGATTATTTAAAAGAAAAAAATTTAGAAATATCATTAAAAGATATATTAGGAGAAGAAATATATGATAGATAAATATGTTTTTTATATATTTAAGACATTATTATTTTCATTTGTATCGAATACAACTCATTTTAGTTGAATTGCAAAATTTTTAATTGACAAAATAGTAATAATGTGTTATTATTTAAATACAATAAAAATGTATCCTAGTTCAGGTTGAGGATAACATTTACTCGTATGTGTACCGTAACTACACATACTTTTTTTATACAAAAAAACAGAGCAAGACCGTAACTTCCTACTCTGTTTCGACTATGTAATGACATATTTAGTCTTTATCCTTTTT
>CAMMNR010000170.1 GCA_946498265.1 uncultured Clostridium sp.
ATTTTGAAGATGTATATGTACATTGTTTCTTAGATGGAAGAGATACTCCACCAGCATCAGCAGAAAGTTATATAATAAAATTACAAGATAAAATGCAAGAAAAAGGAATAGGAAAGATAGCAAGCATATCTGGAAGATTTTATAGCATGGACAGAGATAAGAGATGGGAAAGAGTAAAAAAATGTTATGATGCTTTAGTAAATGGAGAAGGAAATAAAGCAGGAAGCACAATAAATGCAATAGAAAACTCATATCAAAAAGAAGTATTTGATGAATTTGTAGAACCAACAGTAATTTGTAATGGAGATGAACCTATTGCAAAAATTGAAAAAAATGATTCAGTAATATTCTTTAACTTTAGACCAGATAGAGCAAGAGAGATTACAAGAACATTAGTAGACCCAGAATTCAAAGAATTTGAAACAAAAAAAGATTTAAATTTATATTTTGTATGTTTCACAAGTTATGATGAAACAATGCCAAATGTTCACATAGCATTTGAAAAAGAACAATTAAAAAACACATTTGGAGAATATATAAGTAATTTAGGATATACACAATTAAGAATAGCAGAAACAGAAAAATATGCACATGTTACATTTTTCTTTAATGGAGGGGAGGAAAAACTATTTAAAGGAGAAGACAGAATATTAGTACCATCTCCAAAAGTAGAAACATATGATCAAAAGCCAGAAATGAGTGCATATGAAGTGACAGAAAAAGTAATAGATGCAATCAAACAAGACAAATATGACAGTATAATTTTAAATTATGCTAACCCAGATATGGTAGGACATACAGGAAGTCTAGAAGCAGCAATAAAAGCAGTAGAAACAATAGATGAATGTGTAGGAAAAGTAGTAAAAATAGTAGAAGAAAAGAAAGGAAATTTATTAATAACAGCAGACCATGGAAATGCAGAGCAAATGATAGATTACAAAACAGGAGAACCACACACAGCACATACTACAAATCCAGTACCACTAATATTAGTAACAAATAATGATAAACTAAAATTAAAATCAGGAGGAAAATTAGCAGACTTAGCACCAACAATGCTAGACTTAATGAATTTAGAAAAACCTGCAGAAATGACAGGAAATAGTTTATTAGATAAGGAATAGAAAAAATATGTTAAACCATACAAAGAAAATAAAAGAGATATATGAAGATATACAAAGGAAATTATATTATATGATACCAGAAAGATGGGAAGAGCTATATTTATATAGTTCTTTCATAGATGGAAAAAAAGACGAAAAACAAGGAGAATTATTTTTTTACTATATACCAAAAGGAATATTTAAGAAAAAACCTGTAAATGTATATGAAATTCCATCAAAATTTAATTTAGATGAAAATCAATATTTACAATTAGTACAAATATTATATAACAGGATAAAAGAATTAAGAGAAGAATTCAGAAAATCAGAATCAGGAGAAATATGGACAAATATAACAATGATAATAGAAAATACAAAATTCAAAGTAGAATACAATTATGATGATTTAAAAAATAGTGAATTTACAAGTTACGAAAGACATATTATATGGAGATATAACTTCTTAAATATTGGACCAGAACAGGTAAGTAAAGAAGAAAAAGAAATATTAAAAAAATATATGTTAGGAGCAAAAACCTTAGATAGAAAAGAAACATATGAAACTGGTATCTATATAAAAGATATAGAAAATATTGTAGATTATACAACTGAAGACACATCACAAAATATAGAATATGAAGAAGAACAGAATAAACCAAAAAGAAAAAACCAAATCTTAATGAATAATCAAGATATAGAAAATGATGAAAATTAAAAACATATACAAATATTAGTATAAGGACATTTACGAATAATAATAAATTCTTATAAAAGTCTTTATAAAATAGTTATTATTAAAATTCATGCAATAATAATTATCAAAATTTATGAAATAATAATTATCAAAATTTATGAAATAATTATTATAAAAATTTATAAAATTAAGTTATTAATTTTAGATTTAATCTAAAAATCATATAAATTATTGCATATAATTCATATAAAATATGTTAGCTAATCTAATAAAAAATATGCAATAAAAACAAAGCAATGAAAGGAGCAAAAAAGATGATTTATTCAAAAGAATTAGAAGAAATGTGTACAGTAGCAAAAGGAGTTGACCATGGGCCAGCACCAATACCAGAAGAAGGAAAATGGGTAAAAGCAAAAGAAATAAAAGATATATCAGGATTAACACATGGAATAGGATGGTGTGCACCTCAACAAGGAGCATGTAAACTAACATTAAATGTAAAAGATGGGATAATCCAAGAAGCTTTAGTAGAAACAATAGGATGTTCAGGAATGACACATTCTGCAGCTATGGCAGGAGAAATCTTACCAGGAAAAACAATACTAGAAGCATTAAACACAGACTTAGTTTGTGACGCAATAAATACAGCAATGAGAGAATTATTCTTACAAATAGTATATGGAAGAACACAAACAGCATTTTCAGAAGGTGGACTTCCAGTAGGAGCTGGACTAGAAGATTTAGGAAAAGGACATACATCACAAGTAGGAACAATTTATTCAAGTACATTAAAAGGTCCTAGATATTTACAATTAACAGAAGGTTACATAGTAGAATTAGGTTTAGATAAGGATGACCAAATTATAGGTTATAAATATGTTCATTTAGGTAAAATGATGGAAAATATCAAAAAAGGTATTGAACCAATGGAGGCTATTGAAAAAGCATCTGGTACTTATGGTAGATTTGATGAGGCTGTGAAAAAGATTGACCCAAGAGAAAATTAATTAAAATCAGCAATCTGCACATTTTTCATAAAACATCCAAACTTCGATGTACAAAAGTACACCTTCATCTTGTATATTTTATGAAAAATGCACATCTCACTAATTTTAATTAATTTTATAAAGTAAAAACAAAAAAGCGGCATCTTGCGTTGTCAAACTTCATAAAATAAGGAGTAATAAATTATGATAAATGATTTAGTTAAAAGAGCTCATGATAACAGTATTAAACATGGTTTTTGGGAAAAAGACAAAAACTTTGGTGAAGTTATTGCATTAATGCATAGCGAATTATCAGAAGCTTTTGAAGAATATAGAAATGGAAAAGGCATCAATGAAACATATTATGAAGAAGGAAAAAAACCTTGTGGAATACCATCAGAATTAGCAGATGTTGTAATAAGGATATTTGATTTTTGTGGTGGAAATAATGTTGATTTAGAAAAAATCATTCTTGAAAAAATGGAATATAATGAAACAAGACCATATAAACATGGCAAGAAATGTTAAATATTTATATTAATTAATTTAAAAAATTTGTTAATTAGTATGGGGGAAAAATGAAATTTGGATTGGATGAAAAAGTTGTAAAAGATATTGTATCTATACTAGAAAAGTACAGTGAAGTGGAAAGTGCTTGTATTTTTGGATCAAGGGCAAGAGGAGATTACCGAAAAGGATCAGATATTGATATAGCATTATTTGGAGAAAATCTTACAAACACAATAAACACAAAAATATATTTCGAGATAGATGATTTATATTTACCATACAAAATTGATTTAATAAATATGAACACATTAAAAGATGAAGAAAAATTTAAAGAAAATATCTTAAGAGAAGGAGTTGAAATATATGCCAAACAATCTACAAGAGAGTTATGAAATGTTTAAAAAAGCATATGCAAAATTAAAAGAATTTATTGAAACAGACCAAGGAACAGAAAAAGATATTGCAGCAATTATACATGCATATGAATATACTTTCGAATTATGGTGGAAAGCGTTACAAAGATATTTACAAGACTATGAAACTGTTTCTGAACATGGACCAGGAGCTACAATAAGGAATGCATTTCAATTTGGAATTATTGATGAAGGTCAGGCATATATGGACTTATTGAAAGATAGAAACTTAATAGCACATACATATAAAGAAAATATAGCAAAGGAAATTTACGAAAGAATAATAAATAAGCATATAAAAACTTTAAATAAATTTATAGAAGAATTTGACAAAAAAATAGGATAATAAAAAAAGGAGGAATAAAAATGGCAGTAACATTTGAAAGTTATGAAAGAAGAATAGACCAA
>CAMMNR010000171.1 GCA_946498265.1 uncultured Clostridium sp.
AATAATACTTGAATTAGGAGACAAGATACAAAAATGTGCAAACAGTTTTATTAAAAAATTAGAAGAATTTTATAATAATGGTAATTTACAAATTGCTATTTAGAAAGGATTTGAACGTATGAATAAATTAGATATGATTGAAGTACAAAGACATATAAATATATTAAATGTTGCATACCATTTGAATTTAGAAATTACGGATAAAAGAGGAACAGAAGTAAAAGCAATATGTCCATTTTGTCGGTTATAATAAAAATTCCAAGATTGCTACTTTAAGTTTAAATCCTACCAATAACAAATATTGTTGTAGTAGGTGTGGCAAGGGCGGTTATAGTATAGGGTTATATGCTACACTAAGAAATATTGATAATAAAAAAGCATATAGAGAATTGCTAGATAAAGAATGTTTTTCAATGAATAAATCATATATTGAAATAAGCTCCATAAATGAAATAGCAGATATTGAAACCAGAGATAAAGTATATAGAGACTTTTTAAATATGTTAAAATTAAATACTAGACATAGAAAAGAACTAGAAAAAATGGGCTTTTTAAATAGCGATATAGAAGAAAAAATGTACCGTACCATTCCAAAAGATAATATTTTACGAAGATTAACTGCAAATAAATTAAAAAGAAAATATGATTTATCAGGAATACCTGGCTTTTATCAAAATGAAGATTGGGTTTGGAATTTTACTGCTCCAAGAGGCTTTTTTATACCAGTATTTGATGACCAAAAAAGAATACAAGCATTATCAATACATTTAGACAAAGAATTTAACGGAAGTACGGATATATGGTTTTCAAGTAAAGGTAAAATAAATGGTACAGCAATTAAAAATATTGTAGTTAAAAGAAATATAACCCAAAATACAGATACAGTAATTTTAACAGATGATTTTTTATTAGGAAATTATATTGAGGAATCATTGGAAGTACCAATCATTGCTTTTTCTAATATTAGTAATTCAAAACAAATATTAAAAATACTTGATAATACCAATATTCAAAATATTTTATTTACTTTTAAAGTGCATCGAAATGATAACTTAGATTACATTATAAATAGAGTATTTAGAAATCTATTACCACTAGGATATGAATTAGAGGTAAAAGCAATAACAGATTTTAAAGAAGTATTAAAAGATGACTTTTTAACATTTTATAGATTGCAAAAGGTTGCATAAAAGGGAGGATTAGAACAATGAAAATTATTGATAATATTTTAGCAAAAGAACAAACAAAATTAACTTTCAAAGAAAGACAGGTTGTTGTCGATTATTTTAGACATTTAGTAAATAGAGAATTTGAACATTTTAAGAAAAATTATTTAAAAAAAGATAAGGAAGAAATATTTGAAAAAGCATATTTAATTGATTGCTATGATAATATTCGAATGAGTTTAAATAGTTTAAGTTTCTTTACTATTGCTAAATTACTAAAATATTTAAAAGGAGACTATATTTCATATATGTATGATGCTGATGTTAATGATGGTGTAATTGATTATTATGATGATATCGAAAGCCGTATTTTAAATGTAGTAACAAAATTACGAATACATAATGAACAAAAAGCAGCATAGAAAGTGTAAAAAGAATAAAATTATATAACCTACTCTATATTTTTTATAGGGTAGGCTATTTTTTTTGGTATTTGTATGATATAATTGGGCTAATTAGAAATAATTTGAAAGTAAGGTAGAATATGAAATTTAAAAAAGAATATATTTTTATAATTATAAATTATGCTATATTTATTGTATGTTGGGGAATATTTAAAAGTAGAATTGCATTATCAAACAATGATATATTGGTTATTATTAGTTTAGTGAATGTAGTAATTCATACTTTACTTATACTTGGCGGAGAAGGGCTAATTTATTGTATTTTTTCATCAAGAAATGATTCTCAATTAGTTTTTAAGGTTTTAGTAATTTCCATATTGACTAATATTTGTATAGGTATTATTACTGACATGAATGAAATTATCATATATTTGTCAACAAATCAAATGATTGGAGTTATAATAGGAAGAATATATTATAAAATAAAATATAAACGATAAAATACAAATATAAAAAATAGTAGGTGATATAATGAAAAAGAAAACAATAATATTCATAATAATAGTTATTTTACTGATTTTACTAATACCAATACCTATGCACTTAAATGATGGCGGAACAGTTGAATATAAGGCAATACTATATAAAATATCAAATGTTCATAGATTAACAGGAGATTTAGAAAAAGAATATGAAGATGGAACAATAATAGAAATATTAGGATTTGAAGTTTTTAATAATGTTAAGTAAAATATATATGAAAATTACACATTGAGAGTATTACTCTCTTTTTTTTATAAAATTTTGAAATTATTGTAGCCTTTTAAATGGATAAAGGATGTTATTAGTAGAAAGGGGGTTTTAATGAAATTGAAAGCAAATGAACAAAAAGAGTATCAAGAAATAGTTGAAAAATATAGTAATATGGTATATAGATTAGCATATTTTTACACAAATTCAAAATATGATGCAGATGATATATATCAAGATGTATTTTTAAAATATTTACAAAACAAGAAACAATTTGAAAATGAAGAACATAAAAAGGCTTGGTTAATCAGAGTTACTATTAATTGTTGTAAAAAGTTATGGTTGTCATCTTGGAAAAGAAAGATAATTCCATTAGATGATGAAATAAAATTCGAAATGGAAGAAAATATAGGTCTATATAATGAAATAAAAAAGTTACCTAAGAAATATAGAGTCGTTATTCATTTGTTTTATTATGAACAATATTCTGTAAAAGACATTAGTAAAATATTAAAGCAAAAGGAATCTACAATTAGAACTTGGCTAACTAGGGCAAGAAAAATGTTAAAAAATTATATAAAGGAGGAGGATTTCTATGTTTAGAGAAAAATATGTGAGATTAAATAATTATATAAAGCCAAGTGAAGAATTAGTAAATAAAGTTAAAAATTTTTCTAACGAAGAAATTATAAAAAAAGATAAAAAAATCAAAAATATAATGTTAAAACCTGCAATAGCAATAATGATATTAGTTATGGTATTTTTTAGTATGCCAGTTTTAGCATCAAATATACCATCAATTTATAATTTAATGTATTTAGTGTCCCCAAAAATCGCACAATATTTTATTCCAATACAAAAATCATGTGAAAATCAAGGAATAAAAATGGAAGTCATATCAATAAATATTCATGAAAATGAAGCACAAATATATATCACAATGCAAGATTTAATAGGTGATAGAATTGATGAAACAACAGATTTGAATGATAGTTATAGTATAAATAGAGCTTTTAAATGTAGTATTGGACATTGCGAAATGATTGGTTTTGATAACGAAACTAAAACAGCCACATTTTTGTTAAGCATAAAAGATATAGAAGATAAAAAGATTGATGGTGAAAAGATTACATTTATAGTAAATAATTTTATGAGTCATAAAGAAGAATGGAATAATTTAAAATTACCAATATTATTTGAAAATATAGATAATGCAGAATCAATGCAAGTACAACTTTCAGGATTCTCATCTACAGAAGAAAAGTATATTAATCTTAAAAGAGAAAAAAGAGATGATATCGTATTAGTTCCAAAGAGTAATATTGATTTTGGTGTAACAGATATGAAAATTACGGGAATTGGTTATATAGATGATAAATTTCATATTCAAGTATCAGCACACAATAACTTAAAATTAGATAATCATGGAGAACTATGTTTGAAGAATAACTTAACCAATGAAAAGAAAACATCAAATTATAATTTATCCTTTATTTTAGGGCAAAATGAAAATAGAATAGATTATACGGAATATGTATTTGATATTCCAAAAGAAGAATTAAAAAATTATTCAGTTTATGGAGATTTTGTTTCTAGTGGACTTTATATAGAAGGAAATTGGCAGGTTACATTTCCATTAGAAACAAAATAGATATAAAAATAAAGAGGCTTGTCCTCTTATTTTTTTGGTCTTTCATAGTGCATAATATCGTTTAAATCACAACCAAGAACAAAACATAATTTAGACAAAACCTCTTTATCATATCTCTCAACAGTACCTTCATAATATCTTC
>CAMMNR010000172.1 GCA_946498265.1 uncultured Clostridium sp.
TATTTTTATTTGCATTTTGTGATATCTCTTCGAATATCTCTGGTATTGGTTCATATGTAAATTTGATTTTGCTTTTAAATATGTTTAATAAATTTTTCATTTCTTCTAATTCTTCTAGTCTATATACATATTTTTTTGATAGGAATTTACCTATTAGTGCTGATGTTATAAATACTAAAAATAACATGAATACCTTTACTACTTCCATTTTTTCTTCCCTTCTATTAATAATTTGCTTGTCTTTTTTATATATTATATTCAGTAACTTTTTATTTTAGAACTAAAATAGGGGACGTTCCTTCAATCCCTAAATAAATACTATCTTTTCTATTTGCTTATTTTCTATTAGCTGATATATTTCTTTATTATTTTTTACATCCTCTATATTTCGTCCATGCATTGTAAAAATTCCTTTTATTCCAGCTGTTGTTGCTTCTTTTATTGCTTCTACGTCTTCTTTTGAACCTATTTCATCACATGCTATTATTTCTGGTGCCATTGTTCTTATTAATATTTTCATACCTTTGTATTTAGATACATTTTCTATTACATCTGTCCTCATTCCCACATCATTTTGAGGTATTCCTTTATACATTGCTGCTATTTCTCCTCTTTCGTCTACTACCCCACATGTTTTTCCTTTGAAATTTAAGTTTTCCATTCCATTACTTATCCTTCTTATAGTATCTCTTAATATTGTGGTTTTTCCTTTCCCTGGAGGTGATACTATTAATGTTGTAAATATAGTATGATTTTCTAAATCTAATATCTCTTTAATGATTTTATTACTACAATTTAGTACTTGTCTTGCTATTCTAAAGTTTAAACTAGTTACATATTTTAAATTGATTATTTTCCCATTCTCTTCTACCGCTGTTCCTGTAATTCCTACTCTATGTCCACCTTTTACAGTTATAAATCCTTCACATATTTGATTTTTATATGCATATATTGAATTTTCACATATTTTTTCTAAAGTTTGTAGTATTTCTCTTTGGTCTACTATATGATTTAGAACGACATCTTCATATCTTAATTTTAAAATTATTGGTTTTTGAACTCTTATTCTTATTTCTTCTATGCTTTCTCTTATTATTTTATTGTCTTCAAATATATTTTTTAGAATATTGTATATATCTATAGGAAAATATCTTATAACTTCATATATTCCACTCATTTTTTCTCCTACTTTTGCATTATTTGAAATTGTATTTTCTATAACGCAAAAAAACACATAATATTATTTTTTATAATATTATATGTTTTTAACTTTATATTTAGAACTCTTATTTATTTTTTATTTATAACTACTCTGTATATAATTCCTGTATCTGAATTTTTTTCAAATTCTATTCTATAATAACTTTCTGGTTCTATTGAACTTTTTATAAATACTATATTTTGATCTGTTACTTCATATTCTGTACCATCAAAATTTATTTCTTGTATTTTTTGTGAACCTTCTTCTTCATTATTTGTTTGTATTACTGTTAATAAACCTCTTGTGGTTGTTCCCATAGAATTTGTACTTTGATATGGTTCAAATTTAGCATTAAATGCTGAAATTTCTATTCCTTCTAATTCAGATATTGAACTTTCCATTGCACCATTTGCAGAATCTGAAATTAATATAGATGGAATAAATTTAAATAGTGGATTTTCTGATTCACTAATTCCTAGTTCTTCCATTTGTTCTCTATTTACTCCTGTAATTCTTTCTGTTATTGAATTCATTAAAGACTCTACTTGTGATTGGTCATATTCACTTAGTATTATTGCATTGTCACTTGTTAGCTCTTCAATATTTGCACTTTCTATGAAGTTTACTTGATTTGTTAATTGGTATGTGTATGTTAATGTTTGTGATTCATCAGTATTTGTCTCACTATCATCTGCTTCATCAATATTTGTCTCATTATTTTGTACATTTTCATTTTCTGAACTTGTATTTTCTCCTTCTGTAGCTATCTCTTCTCCTGTAGTCGTATTTTCTTCTGTGTTTGTACTTTCTTCGCTATTTACTTCATTTTCATTATTTGTTAAGTCAGTATTATTTTCTGATGTTTCAGTATTTTGAGTTGTTGAATCTTTAAAACTTGTCTCTAGAGTGTAAGTTTCATCAATTGTTTGTAAAGAGTTTAAACCTTTATATTCCATAGTAAATACTATATTACTATTATTTTCTTCCTCACTCGTTAAAGAAATTGTATATTTCAAACTCTCAGAACTTTCAGTTTTTTCAATACGTATTGAATTATTATTATCACTATTTTTTATTTCTATTTGTGATAATTCATTATTATTTACATATAAAATAATATCAATACTTACATTTTGATTACTTGTATCATTATTAAGATCTACAATAGCATTATCTATGTTAGCTGGTGTAATTTGTGTAGAAAGCATTTCATTTATATTACTTAATAATTGTTCATCATTTTTTAAGTTTTCTAATAAAACAACTACTAGATCTTTTAATTCTTGATATGTTAAAGTTAATTTGTATCCGTTTTCAACTTTTGAAAATTTGTCATCTGATAATCGTGAATTTATTATATCTAAATATTTATCTAAATTTACTTTTAATTGCTCTTGATTAATTTCTGCATTAGGTATTACGTCATTAATATTAAATGATAAACTATCATCTTCTTGTAAATTAGATACATTTTCAGCTATATATTTACTTCCAATATATTGTGTCTGTATTCCTACTATATCTGCTGATTTTCTTACTGTAAAAGGGAAAACGACATCTGGAGAATAATTTATATTTACATTTTCTTCAAAATTCTTATTTTTTAAATCTAATGTTCCATCAAAAGATATATTCATCTGATTTGAATTTTCATATTCATTTTGATTATTATCTGCTGTCACATTACAAGTCAGTTCTCCATTATTTTCATAAGGTGTATTTATAATCTTATTATAATATTGTAATAGCTCATTTGATATAAATCCTTTTTTATCATCTAATATTTGTGATGCATATCCAAAAAATACTTGTTTATTACTTCTAATTAAATCTGTTGCAAAATACATATATGCAACTCCAGATAAAATTAATATTAATAGTGTAATTATTATTAAAATTATCACTATTTTTTTGCTTTTGTTTGTCTTCATAAAAACCTCCATCTTATTCTTCCCAGTTATGGTAAATATTAGAAACATCATCTAAATCTTCTAATCTTTCGATTAGTCTTTCCATTTTTTCTTGTCCTTTTTCATCTAATGCAACTGTTGTTGTTGGTACCATTTGAACTTCGGCTTCTAAAAATTTTAGTCCTGCTTCTTCTAGCTTTTCACGTACTGTTGAAAAATCTGATGGTTCAGTTGTTATTTCATATATTTCATCAGATGTTTGGAAATCTTCTGCTCCTGCATCTAATGCCAGCATCATTAATTCTTCTTCATCCATAGAAGTTTCTGCTTTTTCTATTATTATAACTCCTTTTTTGTTAAACATGTATGATACACATCCTGTTGTCCCTAAATTTCCTCCAGATTTGTCAAATGCATGTCTTACATCTGCTGCAGTTCTGTTTTTATTGTCTGTTGCTGCTTCTACTATTACTGCTACTCCATTTGGTCCATATCCTTCATATGTAATTTCTTCGTAATTCTCATTACTTGTTGATGCTTTCTTTATTGCATTATTTATTGTGTCATTTGGCATGTTTGCTGCTTTACATTTTGCTATTACATTTTTTAGTTTTGAGTTTCCTGCTGGGTCTGGTCCACCTTCTTTTACTGCTATTAATAGTTCTCTTCCTAGTTTTGTGAATATTTTTCCTCTTGCTGCATCTGCTTTTCCTTTTTTTGCTTGTATATTATGCCATTTACTGTGTCCTGACATGGTTAATTCCTCCCTTTGATTTTGTTATATATATATTATTTTAGCAAATTTATTAATTTGTTAATTCTAGAATATTTTATCATACTTTTTTTGGTTTGTGTAGTATTTTATAAATATTTTTTGCGTTCTACTCATGTTAGTATTATACATATTCTCTTTTAAACATATTTTTGTATTCACATCAAAATTGTAATTTGTCTTTATTTTTGTATTTCATTAGTTATCTTATCTAAACTAGAA
>CAMMNR010000173.1 GCA_946498265.1 uncultured Clostridium sp.
ATAAAAGAATTTGCTATGATAAAGATGAAAATTATAAAATAGTAAGTGATGACTTATACAAAAATGGTATATTTACTGATGATGAAAATGAAATTGCAAATAATATTGCTAGAAAAATAAAACCGAAAGAAAATATAGAACAAACTATAAATAAAAAGAAAATAATTTTGAATTAAAGTAAAGGAGTAAGATATTATGGAAGAAAATAAAGTTGAAAATGTAATAAATATAATCAAAGATATGGATATAAAAGATAAATTAAGACTTGGAATATGTCTATCTACTAGTAGTTGGACTAATATTCTATATGATAAAACAGAAATGTATGAGAAATTTGATACTATGCTAAAAGAAATTGATGAAGAATATAGAACTACTCTAATAAATTTTGCAAAGTATAAACTTGTAATGTATACTATGGCTAAGATTATGGAAATGAAACAAACTGAAAGAAATAAAATTGTTTTATATTTGTTTAACAATGTTAATTAGAAAATTTATTATTACTATAGGAAGGTAGCAGTAATTTACCCTGAAAATAAAAAACATGAACAGCTAAAAGAAAAAACGGAATTTTTGAACTTGTTCAAAATTCCGTTTTTTCAATAAGTCTTTAATAAATCCCTTTTTTTGTATATAATATATTTGAACAAAATACACACGAAAGAAGGGGATTATTAAAAAGCATAAAGAATTGAAAATTTTAAATTTTCTAAATAAAGAATATCACATTTCGAAACAAATAACCAGTGTTTCAAGAGAAAAAAATAAAAAAATAAAAATTAAAGCTTCAACTATAGCAAAAATGTTGTTTATGGGTATGTTTTGTAGAGAAAAAAGTATTAACCAAATAATAAAAAAAGTTCATAAACGAAAAAAATATAAAAATTTATTTTATAAAAAAGAGATTATACAAAAAATGCATGGATTTAGAGAAGGTATAAAAGATATAAATTTAGAAGATTTAAAACAAATAAATAAAAATATAATAAGAAAAGCAAAAGAGAATAAAATGTACTGAGAAGGAACAATAGATAGATTAGTAGTTGTAGGAATAGATGGAAGTGAGAATTTTGGGAGTTACAAGAAAGATTGGAATAATAGTTTTAAATGTAAAGTGAAGAATCAAAAATATATCAATGGGAAAAAAGAAGTTATAGAAGAAGAATACCATAAGCAAATAAATGTATTTGCAAGAATAGTAGGAAAAAGACCAGGAATAATATTAGGATATGAAAAAATAACATGTAATGGAAATGAAGGAAAACAAGAATATGATCCCAACGTAGGAATAAAACTTATAGAAAAGTTAAAAAAACAATATGGAACGGGGATAGATGTAATAGTAGGAGATACAATATATTTAAATGAAAAAGTAATAAAAGCATTAAAAAAAGAAAAGTATATAGGAGTATTTAGATTAAAAGAAAATAATAGAAAAATATATGAAGATGCAAAAGGATTGTTTAAAATTAAAAAGAGTAATGAATTTAAATATAAAGGTCAAAAAATAAAATATTGGACAGATATATTTGAATACAGAAAAAATAAAGTAAAAGTAATTAAGTATATAGAACAAGAAGAAAAAGAAATATATGTAGTAAGTACAGACACAAATTTAAATGAAAAAACAATAAATAAAATAATACATGCAAGATGGGATATTGAAAATGAAGGATTTAATGAATTAAAAAAGGGATGGAATATGAAACATTGCTATATGGCAGATGAAAAAGGAATAGATGTAATATTACAAATGATAATAATGAGTTATAATTTATGGGAAATATATTTATATGGACATTTACATGATTTTGAAAATAGTGGAATAACAAAGTTTGGATATATAGATGAAATACGAGAAAAATTATATGTTGCAAAGATTGATATATTATACTTTTCAAGCGCATAGAAAAAGTAGTTTACATATTTTTGAAAAAGCATGAGAATGCTTTAGGTTATTTTTGTGCATTTTTATGGAAGAAAACAAATTAATTAATAAAAAAACAAGAAAAATGTTTGCTAATATAGCAATTAAATATGTTTGGAAAGATGAGGGAAAATTTCTGTTTAGTCCTGCATATTATTGACTTTATGTTGATATTATGCTAAAATATAGCAGTAAACCTTTATAAATATCCTTTATTATTTCTGTTCTGAATAGTGCAGAGTTTACATATATGAACATACACACTCAAAATTGAGAAAGGATGAAATTTATGGTGATCGGAATAGTAATAGGAATAATCTTAGTATTAATTGGGTTTTTCTACTTTCTAGGAGCATCGAGTGAAGATGATACTAGAGGCAAAATTTCTGGAGTAGTGCTTGTAGTACTTGCAATTTTCTTGATATTGATATGCATAAAGACAGACAATTACACAGAATGGGAAGAAACATCTGAAAGTGAAATAATTTTGCAAGTAGAAAATAACAAATATGTGTTCGAAAATGAAAAAGAATACATATATAAAACTTTGAAATACACAGAAAATGGAGAAAAAACAGAGGTACTTAAACATATTGAAAAAAATGAAGGTGCTTTTGTAGAATATGTTGAGATTGACCAAGACGAGATAGCTTCTTGTTCCAAATTTACAAGAAGAAATAAAACTGTATTAGGTTTCAGCAATGGACCAATTCAAATAAAATATGTATTTTATATTCCACAAAACTAATCTGTTTACCAAGAAGAGGGTGTCCTAAAATAGGAAAACGACAACCAGAAAATCCAGCTCGAAAGAGTTGGATTTTTTGGTGTAAAAAATTTATTATATTCTTTGAAGATAGTTTGAAAGAAAAATTTATAAAAATAAAACTGAAATAATAGAAAAAGGGCATAGTTCCCCCTTACCCACAAAAAAATTTAATTATATAACGAGAGTAGATTCTGATATTTTAGATTGTATTAAAGTTTGTAAATCATCAATTGTTAAACCAAGAGAAATTAGCTGCTTAGTTGATTGCATAAAATTGTTTTTAGTAAATTTAATCTTATCTTTATCAGAGGTTTCAACTTTTGATAAGTCAGTTGGATTAAAAAATTCACCAGTTGAAAGCATATGATAAATAGCAACTAATATTTTTCTAGCAATGGCAATATAAGCACGTTTCTTACCACGACGTTTAGAAAGAACATTGAATTTGTTGGTATAGTAAGCATTATCTTTATTTTTTACAGCACAATGTGCAACTTCAACAAGTGCAGGTTTAAGATAAACACCAGCTCTAGAAATTTTAACAGATTTCTTTTTACCAGCAGACTCATTGCAACCAGGTGCTTAATCAGCCCAAGAAGCTAAATGATAATGGGAAGAAAATTGACTCATATCTGTACCAATTTCAGAAATGATTGTTATTGCAGAATTACGTTTAATGCCAGGGATAGAACATAAAAGATTAATAGCACTTTCATATGGTGCAATAATAGAATCAATTATTTCTCGTATTGTTTTAATTGATTTATCTAAATAATCGATATGTTGTTGAATAACGTTCATACGTTGCTTTTGAGCATATTCCAAATAGATACCACTTATATTGAATTAAGAATATCGTCCTTCTTAAAAAGCAACTTGAAATGTGCCTTTTGTAAAAAAGAAAATTGCCCCGCACCAGAGGAAAAAAACTCAGATTTATGATGGTTCACAATATGTTACAAGATGCGAAAAAGATGAGAAGGCACGTGAAGATGCTATGTTGAAAAGACGGCTTCCGTGATATGTAAGTCAGCAAAACAGAATGTATTATATTAAAATGTAATACATTCTGTTTTTGTGAGAATTTTATTAAAAAATACATTGTAAGATATTGCAATTTATAAAAAATATGATATACTCTAATAAATTGATTGATATTTGTATCAATCGTCAAGAGAGCCAAAAAGTTGTAAATAACTACTTCGTTGGCACCAAATTATAAAACCTCAAAGTACTTGATTTATAAGTGCTTTGAGGTTTTTACTTTCCTAAAAGTATGCAGTAAGTATGCAGTAGATTTTTTTATAAAAGATAGTATAATAATACTATAAATAATTA
>CAMMNR010000174.1 GCA_946498265.1 uncultured Clostridium sp.
AAAAAAGCCCCGTCCCCATTTTCCCTATCTCCGACCCCAAAATCCCTACAGGTCCGTCCCCATTTTCCCCAATTTTAGGGATTGAAGGAACGTCCCCTTTTACCACTTTTACCATTCCATGTCTACTCTAAATAAATCTCCATCAATTTTTATATCGAATTTTCCTTTTTGTAATTCTGTTAGACTTTTGGCTATAGATAGTCCTAATCCGCTTCCTTCTGTATATCTTGATTTATCTCCTCTTACAAATCTTTGCATCAATTCGTCACTACTTATATTCAGTTTTTCTTTTGAAATATTTTTTATGCTTATTTTTACTTTTGATTCTTTATTTTTTTCAATATCAATATATACTCTTGAGTTTTCTTGAGCATATTTAGTAACATTACTGAATAAATTTTCTATTATTCTATAAATATATCTATTATCAGCTTTTATTATTAATTCTTGGTCTGGCATTGTTGTTTCTATTGTTAATCCTTTTTCTTCGAATTTGTCTTTAAATTCTCCTATTGTTTGATTTATTAGTTCTTTTATATTTATTTCTTCTATATTTAATTTAACATTTCCTGATGATGCTTTAGATGCTTCTACTAAGTCTTCTGTCAATTTTTTTAGTCTTTGTGATTTCTTATCTAGTATATCTATATATTCTTTTACTTTCTCATTTTCGATATTTTCTTTTTTCAATAAATCTACATAGTTTATGATTGATGTTAATGGTGTTTTTATATCATGTGATACATTTGTTATTAATTCTGTTTTTAATCTTTCTGATTTAAGACTTTCTTCTATTGCATTTGAGAAACCTCCTGATATGTCATTTACATATATAGCCATTTCTTTCAAAATTCCTTGTAATTCATCTTCATTCACATACACATTATTTTTTCCATTATATATATCTTTTAATGCGTTTCTTATTTCTTCTTGTCTTTTATTATATTGTTTAATTTTATAATATGTCCATATCCAAAATACTATTAATGCAATTATTGCTAATCCTGTAGTAAAAAATCCTGCTAGTATTATACTAATAAGTACAAATCCCCAGTAGTACCAAAATATTTTTTTGTTTTCTACTTTTGCTTCTAGCACCTTTTTTGCATTTTCATACTTTCTTTTTACCCATTTCCATATTGAATATATAAGAAAGCTTTTTAGGAATTTCTTTGCTTTTATTCTTTTTATTGTCGTTACTGCTACAACTGCACATATTAAATAGCAAAGTACATAAAATACACTTCCTAATATTAATAATATATAATTTGCAAAATTAAGAATTTGTATAGTTATTGTTAAAAATATTGTTACTAATATAAATGCAAAGATTAGTAAAATCTCATATGGTATACTATCTATTGTATTTAATTGTATTTCCTCTTTTCCTTTTTCATGTCCTATAGCCCATAATAGATATATAACTATTACTAATAATAAAAATGTGCTTATTGGAAGTACATATACTGGCAATTGTTGATTATTTAATGCAAAATTATACATCTGTTTCGCTAGTTCAAAATTAGTTAATTGATTTACTTTATCCTCGTTATATCTACTATATATATCATATCCCGTAATATTTTTATTAACAATATATGTGTCTTCCCCGTCTGAACTTGCATATTGGTACACTGAATTATATATTATATTATCTGTATTTATATATTTTATATCTGTATCAATATTTTCATCTGTATAATTCCAGTGATTTTCAGCATTTTTCATATTTTCAATTTCTTTATTGTAATCATTGCTTCTAATATTTGTATATATTTCATTTGTTTCTTTATCTATAATAATATAGTCAATATATGAACCAATTTCATTATATCTACTATATCCATAATTATGATTTGAATAATTATATTTATTGCCATTATTATCTTCTACTATCATAAAATAGTCTGAATTGTCTTGTTTTTCGTTATAACATATTGATACTTGATCTATTATGAAATATAGATAATCACTTGCGAACATTTCTGTTTCTATATATTTAGTTTCTTCTGAATTACCATATTCATTTAAAAAGGCTAAATGTAGTACGCTAAGCCCTATTATTGCTACAAGTATTGGTATTAATATATATGATATTATTTTTAATGCTTTTGATGTTTTTAGATTTTCCATGTCTTTCTCCTTTCTGGGGACGTTCTGGTGTGCCAAAGGGGACGGGCTATTTTGGCACACTTTATAGAATATATTTTAATTTTATGAAATGCTGAGTAAATAAAGTATGCCAAAATAGCCCGTCCCCTTTGGCACACCAGAACGTCCCCTTTAAATTTCTTCTATCTTATATCCTACTCCCCAAATAACCTTTAAATATTTAGGTTCTTTAGGGTTGATTTCTATTTTTTCTCTTATGTGTCTAATATGGACAGCTATTATATTTTCTGCTCCAAATCCTTCTTCTTTCCATACATTTTCATATATTTCTGGTATTGAATATACTTTTCCTTTGTTCTGTAGCAAAAATTTTAAGATATTAAATTCAGTTCCTGTCAGTTTTACTTCTTTTCCATCTACTATTACTTTTTTTGTATCATCATTTATTATTAAATCCCCTGTTTGGTACACCTTCTCATCATCTTTATTTTCTATTGCTCCTAATTTTACATATCTTCTTATACTTGAATTGACTCTTGCTATTAATTCTAGTGGATTAAATGGTTTTGTTATATAATCATCTGCTCCTAAGTTTAATCCTCCTATTTTATCGTAGTCTTCTGATTTCGCTGATAATAGTATTACTGGTACACCATTTGTTTTTCTTATTTCTTCTAAGGTTTCTAATCCATCTTTTTCTGGCATCATTATATCTAATATTATTAGATGTATATTATCTTCATTTTCTTTTATTTTTTGAATTGCTTCATTTCCATTGTATGCTTTTATTATGTTATATCCTTCTTTTTTTAGATATATTTCGATTGCTCCTACTATTTCTTTGTCATCATCAACTACTAATATGTTATACATGTTTTATCATCTCCCTTGCTTTTCATTTATAGTATACCATATATTTTATTAATAAAAAATAGAGGAAATATTAATTTTTTATTAACTATTTTATATATAACTGCACAACGCCCTACCTGTTTATATAAACAAATAGGGCTTTTTTTCACTCTAATTTTTAGAGTGAAATACTTTTGAGGCATATTTTTTTAACCACTCAAGATCTTCTCCCTTGAATTGTGGCAGGTTATTTTCAAAAAGATTTATCATCTTTTCTACATATCCTTTTTCTCTTACATAGTCAAGTCCACTTTTGAATGTAAACTGATATTTTATACCAATTTACATAACTTGTCAATTGATAACTTTAGAAATTAAAACAATTACAATTTCATAGTTACACTTTTAAAATCTTGTTTATTTATAATTATTTATGTTTTCCTATTTTCTCGCCCCTTCTATATGTACAAATCTAATTTTTTTAAATATATAATCAGTAATATTTTTATTATAACTATCATATGTATGTGAAGCTATTTTTATTTTATCTAACCCCTCTTTTCTTTCATCTATATCTGTTATTAATAAAGTATGAGCAAACTTATTTCCATCAAATGATAACTGAGCTATATCTCCTATTTGTATTTCTTCTATATTTGTTTGTTTTCCATATGGACCTTGTTCTTTATTATTAACCAGAAAATTATATAAATATTCTACTCCACTCCACGAAGGTGATTTATTATTTGCATTTATATAATACCATCCAAAGTCTTTAGTATAATTCATAATGTTTGCACCTTGATATATGCATTGTGAAATAAAATTTGTACAATCTCCTCCAACGTTGTCAAAATTATAGTATTGTGGATTTCTTGAATATGCCCACTTTTTTGCATATTCTAAAGCTTTGATTCTGTTATATTCTACTCTTTTCACCATTTTCATATACCCCCCCTTTTTAATTATATTAATACCTAGATGTCCTTTATCACAATAAAAAAACGTACCTGTAGGGAATTTGGGGACTGAGCTAATGTGCCAAAGGGGACG
>CAMMNR010000175.1 GCA_946498265.1 uncultured Clostridium sp.
AAAATTAATTATATTGTTGCATACAAATTAGATAGAATTACTCGTTCAGTTCGTGACTTAGAAGAACTTATATCACAATTAGAAATGTATAATTGTTATCTTATTTGTGATAAAGATGATGTAAACACTAGCACAGCAAATGGAAGATTTTTTGTAAGAATGCTAACTGTTTTATCACAATTAGAACTTGAAATTGTAAGTGAAAGAACAAAGTTTGGTTTAAATGGTGCGATTAAGTCTGGACATTTACCGGGAATTGTTCCATTAGGTTATAAAAAAGATAGTAATAGAAAAACTGTAATTGATGAAACTACAAAAGATATAGTGATTAGAATATTTAATATGTATTTAGAAGGAAAAAGTTATCAACAAATTAGTAATACTTTAAATGATGAAAAAGTCTTATATCCAAAACATTGGAGAGATACTACTATTATGAAAATAATAGATAATAAAGTATATATAGGAGATTATGAAAAAGGAAAATCAAATAATAAAGATACAACAGTTTTTATGAATGTGGTAGAGCCAATAATTAGTCGTGCTATGTGGAAAGAAGCACAATATCAGAAAGAAAAAAATCAAAGGAGTTATGCAAGAGATAGAGTTTATATATTTTTTCAGAAATTAAAATGTCCAAAATGTAATAAAATAATGAAATGTAAAGGCTCTGGAGGAATAAAGAAAAAATATATGTACTATAATTGTGAGCATTGCAAGATATATTACAGAGAAGATAAAATCGAAGAATGTTTACAAAGATTTATACTTGAATTAGTAGAATATGATATGTCAGTCAAGAAATATTTTTTACCAATACTAGCTGACAAAAAAGAAACAAAAACAGATAAATTAGAACAAGAAATTGATACTTTAGAAAAGCAAAAAGGAAGAATAAAGAAAGCATATTTAAGTGGAATAGTTGAAATGGAAGATTTTTCAGAAGATTATAAAATAATTGAAGAAAAAATTAATATTTTAGAAACTAAAAAATGTGAAATGTTAAATATAAATCATTTATCTTTTACCCCACAACAATTAATGGCTGATAGAGATATTGAAAGAGAAAAATTACTAAGAACAAATCAATTGAATGATATTTTAAAACAAGAATGGAATAATAAATCAAAAGAAGAAAAGCAAGAATTTATTTCAAAATTTATTGAGTCAATGACACTATTAAAAGGTAAAAACGGAGAATTTTATATTGATAAAATAAATTTTAGAAGTAGTTATATCGAGCAATTAACAAAATTTTTCAAACTAGGAATTGCAGATATATATGTACCAATTGAAGTAAATGATGAAGAAAAAGAAATTAGGACAAGTGTTAATATAAATCAAGAACAATTAGATGATTATATACAAAGATTAAATAAAGAATTTGAAATAGAATTTTATGAATTATTTTCAAAAACAACAAATGAAAATGAAGAAGAAATTGAATTAAAATTAGATAAGGGAAAACAAAAATTGATTAGATTAGTTGCAGTAAAAAATGATAAAAAATTTTCAAAAATTAATAAAGAAAATTATAAAATTGGTGCAATAATAAGTAATCAAAAATAAAAAAATAGAGGAAAAATTCAAATTAAATAAAATTTTTGTACTCCCATATATTTCCTAACAAGCACTGAATTTTTCCTCCCTAGTCAAAATTCAAATTTTGGGATAAATCCCAAGCCCTTTAGGAAAAAGAATCACAAGTTTAGAAAATATTATATCAATATAAAATTAAAATGTAATAAAACGTAAGTCATAAAATTAGCATATTAAAAGGAGAGTTCAAAATAGCTCTCCTGAATTTTTACCAATATAGAAAATGAAAATATAAATATTTTAAATATCTGTATCATCTTCCATAATCTTCATATTTTTAATTGCAAATTTTAAACTTTCATTAATAAATTCATTTATAGATATTAGATTATTTTCATTTACAATTTTTCTAACGTTTTCTAAGACATCAGTTTCTATTCTTGCAGTAAATTGTGTATAATCTTTTTTCTTTCTACTTTTCACTATAAAATCAGCCATTTTAACCACCTCAAGTAGATTTTAATATAATAATTTTCATGTGAATATATTCGTAAATGAAACTATTGTTGAAATCACTATTGACTTGTGAAATAAAAAAGTATAAAATTAAAACTAGAAAAAGTATTTTAAAATAACTTTAGAATATTAATATCAGTTTATAACAAGAGAAAAGGAGAGAAAAAACTATGAAAAATTTTAGAAAAAACGAGATAGGAATTACATTAATTGCATTGGTTATTACGGTGATTGTTTTGCTAATTTTAGCAGGAGTAACAATTGCGACATTAACAGGAGATAACGGAATACTTACAAGAGCGCAACAAGCAAAAAATGAAACTGAACAAGCTGAGAAAGAAGAAAAAGAAAAGTTAGGAGATATGGAAGATACAATAAATGAATATACAGCAGGGATAGAAGTACAACAAGTAACAGATGAAAATCCAGGAGTATTAGAAGGTACTGGAACAGATACTGACCCTTATACTATAGAAAGCATAGAAGATTTAGTAGTATTTGCAAGTAATGTAACAAATGGTACAACATATGAAGGGAAAACGGTAAAATTAGGATTAAGTTTAGATTTTAACTCAAACAAATCATATGTAGAGCCATTAAGAACGGATTATGTAGAATATGGTTATGATGGAGAATTAAAAACTTTATTAACTACAGGAGAAGGATTTAAGCCAATAGGAGCAAGAATACGCGATAATACAACAGATGAATTGTATAATTTTAAAGGGAGTTTTGATGGAAATGGAAATACTTTATATAATTTATATATTAATACATCAACCAAAGATGAAAATAATGTACAAGTAGGTTTGTTTTCTATAAATTATGGAACAATAAAAAATATAGGGATATGTAACTGTAATATTACAATAAAAGATGCAAATATGGCTATAGAAGCAGGAGCAGTAGCTGGAAGAAATTGTGCTACAATAGAAAATAGTTATACTTCAGGGAAACAATATATAGAATCAAGTTCAACCATTCGCTTTGGAGGAATTTCAGGTGCTATAGTAAATGGAATCGTCCAAAATTGTTACAGTACAGTGAATTTAAGTGGAAAATGTGAAAAATCAGTATATGTATATGTTGGAGGAATAGTAGGAGTTATAGGAAAGGATAGTAACAATGTAATTGATAAATGCTATAATGTAGGTTCTATAGACTTTGAAATAAACGATATACAAGAAGGAAATTTTGGAGGAATTATATCGGCAGGAACAAAAGCATCAATAAGTAATTCATACAATTGTGGTAACATCAAAATAAAAGGTAATGCAACAGGAGATTTTTATATTGGAGGAGCAATAGGAAATAATACAGGAATAATAAATAATTTTTGTAATATAGGAAATATTATTTCTGATGTAAAAGTAACAGGTAATTATAATTACGTAGGAGCAATAGTTAGCCTTAATAATTCTAATGGAAAGATAGAAAATACTTATTATTTGAAAGATACATGTGCAAATGGGATTGAAGAAAATTGGGGAAATGAAACAGATGTAGACACTTTAGAAATAGATAAAATAGAAAATATGCCAGCAATTTTAGAAATAATAGGAACCGAATTTAGAGAAGATGAAAATAATATAAATAACGGTTATCCTATATTAACGTGGCAGTAAAATTCAGAACATAGTTTATCATTTGAAAGAATAAAGTTATAATTAAGAAATAAGATAACAGTTGGTTAATCTAATATGAGCAAAATATGGGAGGAACACATTGAGAATTAAGCAATTTTTTCGCAAATAACCTCCCTAAATGCTCCAAAAATTACTCCCACGAAATTCTAGAATTACTTAAAATAGATAGTTATAGAATTTTGTGGGAGTATTATAATAATAACCAAATAAGCCAGAAAGTTCAAATATTTAAATTTTACAAAAGGTTAATTGCAAAAGTAAATTCTAGTTTGAAATCCAAGACTAAATGCTAGTTT
>CAMMNR010000176.1 GCA_946498265.1 uncultured Clostridium sp.
ACTCATGTAGTATACTATATTATAACTTATAATCAAGTTAATTTGATGTATAACATTTGTGAAAATATAAAACTTGAAAAAGACTAACAGGGCAAAAATGTTAGTCTTTTTCTGTTTAATCATCTAATTCTTTTTTAAAATACTAAGTTACAAGATTTTTAATTTTGAAGATTAAAGTTATTAAATAATATTTATAAATAAAATTTTACATGTTTGCTTGCTTTTTTATAAAAAATGTTGTATAGTGTAGAACACAGGAAATGAGAATATCTAGATATAACGATTACCTGAATAATACACAAATTGCTTTGCAATTTGGCAGCGTTATAAACAGATGTGGTTTCTCAATTTCATATAATTATTATACACAGATTTTGGGTAAAAGTAAAATAATTTTCAAGATAAAATTAAATGTGTTACATATTTCAAATGGAGGTTCTTATGAAGTATAGAACAATCTTAATTCAAGGAGCTTTAGATATTGAAATTCAGTATTTAATTGACAATTTAGAAAATAAAGAAAATTTAATTATTTCAGGGTATGAATTTTTTATTGGATACATTAACAATTTTAAAATAATAATTTCAAAAACTCTTATTGGTGTAGTTAATTCTACAATATCTACTACTATTGGAATTCTAAAATTTAATCCTAATATTGTTATTAATCAAGGAATTGCAGGTTCTCACAAAAATAATATACATATTGGTGATATAATTATAGGTGAAAAGTGTTGTAATATTAATGCTTATTCTATGCCATCCAAAGGAAAAAATGAAGGATCTAATCCTTTTGAATGGAAACCCAATAAAAGAGCAGAGGAGATTCAATTTGGAAATCTTTCTGAAGATATGGAAAGCATAGGAACTTATACAGTTTATGATAGGTTTAATATTCCATGTGTTGGAATTAGAATAATTTCAAATAATGAAATCACAAATGAAATATTAGATAAAGAGCAAGCTGTTATATTACAAAAACTTTTAACTAATTTTTTAAACGATAAAAATAATCTTTCTATATTACTATAAAAGAGAGGAGGGAAAAATAGCCAAGTACAAAAGTCTAAATTAAAGGAAACAAAAGATATTAAAAGAAAATTTAAAAGAATTAAGATAGGAGGAAAAAGAAAATGGATTTAAGCCTAGATATTGAAGAATATAGATTAAATATAAGAGCTGCAGGAGCAATTATTCATAACAATAAAATACTAGTTCACAGAGACATAAATAAAGATCACTGTTGTTTGCCAGGAGGGAGAATAGAAATAGGAGAAACATCAGAACAAACAATAAAAAGAGAATTACAAGAGGAATTAGGAAAAGACATAGAAATACTTAACTATATGACAACAATAGAAAACTTTTTTGAAATGGAAAATAAAAAATATCATGAAATATATTTTTTATATAAAGCAGAATTTTTAGAAGAAGAATCTAAAAAGATAGATTATGTAATGCATAATGTAGAAGGAAAAGAATATTTAAGATATGAATGGATTGATTTAAAAGAAATAGACAAATGCAATTTATTACCAATATGTTTAAAAAATATTTTAAAAGAGGAACAATATCCTGTGCATATAATTAATGATGATTTAACAAATAACAAAAATATATAACGATAGAAAAATTTTATATAATCTAATAATTTTCAATAGTTAAAATTACAAAGAATAAAAAGGAAAATATTATTATGGGAATTCAAAAAACAAATCTAAATAATGACAAAATAAAGGATATACTTGAAAATCAATATAATATAAAAGTATTAAAAATAACTAAAATTAATAGAGGAACTTCAAATATCTTTAAAATTCAATCAGATAAAAATAAATATATATTAAAAGAATTTATAAGTGAAAGAACAAGAGAAACTATAATAAAAGAAATAAATATAATTAATTTTCTACAAGAGAGAAATATAAATGTACCTAAATATATCAAGACAATAGATAATAAATTCTATACCGAAAATGAAGGAAGAATAATTATAGTGCAAGAATTTATTAATGGATACACAATTGATAGTAATGTAGGAAATTACGAAAAAGTAATAGAATGTGCAAGAATATTAGGAAGATTAACTAAAGAGTTAATGGAATATCCCGAACTAAGCGAAGAAAATATTATAGAAGAACAATTTTCAGAAAACAGACTTAAACAAGGAATAGAAAAACTAGAAAAATTAAGAAGTAGTATCAAAAATGATAATAAGTACAAAAAACAAATTATAGATGATATTGATTATAAAATAAAAATATCAAAAGAATTTATAAACAATTTTGATTTTAGCATTATAAAAAAATTAACAATACTAAACAGTCATGGCGATTTTTGCACACAACAATTAATATATCATGATAAAGAAGAGCCAACAATAATTGATTTTGAAAAAGCAAAAAAATTACCAATTGTATGGGAAATAATGAGATCATATAGTTATGCAGATAAAGAAATAAAAAATGGAAATATAAACACAAATACATTATCAGATTATTTTAAAGAAGTTACTAAATATATAAAATTAAATCAATATGATTTAAAATATGCACCATATGTATATTTATTACAATTAATTAGTAGTACATATGGATATAAAGAATATAACAACGATTATAGTCAAATTGAACTTATAGAATTCGCATTTTTTAGAACGAGATTATGTAAAAGTTTACATGATAATCTAGAAGAAATCGACTCAATACTTATTAAAATATAGTATAATAAATTGGAATAAAGGATGAAAAGGAGTGTCAAATGGAACTAGTAGACATAGTAGACGAAAACAATAATTTAACAGGAGAAGTTGAAGATAGATTAGTAGCATATACTAAAGGGTTATGGAGAAGAACGGTTTCTTGTTTGATAATGAATAAAAAGCTAAAATAATAAAAGAAAAATTTAGTTTATAAATTTAAACGACAATCATAAAAACCAAAATAAAACATATAGTAATAATAAACAATATAGAAATTATCGGAGCATAAAAAAGCTCGAATGGAGGTTTTTATTGATAGTAATAAGCAAAAAAAGAATACAAGTAATAATACTATTTATAATGCTAGGAATACTAACATTTACAATTCAAGTAGGTGATATTTCTTATAAAACAAAAGAAGTAAATTCTAATATAGATGATGAAAAAATAGTAGTTTTAGATGCAGGACATGGAACACCAGATGAAGGTGCAGAAAGTAGTAATGGAACAACAGAAGCAAAAATAAACCTAAGTATAACATACAAAATAAAAGAACTATTAGAGCAAAACGGATACAAAGTAATAATGACACGTTCAGGAGATAACGAAATATATGATAGTAACGCAACAAGTATAAGAGAAAAGAAAAATTCAGACATTAAAAATAGAGTAAAAATAGGAAACGAATCAAATGCAGATATATTTGTATCAATACATTTAAATAAAATACAGCAAAGCCAATATTGGGGCTGGCAGACATTTTATAAAAAAGGAAATGAACAGGGAAAAAAATTAGCGGAAAATATACAAAACAACTTAACACAAGTAATACAAAAAGAGAATAAAAGGGTTCCACTAGAAATTAATAATGTATATATAATTAAAAATATAAAAATCCCAACAACTATAGTAGAATGTGGATTTTTATCAAATCCAGAAGAAGAACAATTATTACAAAATGACGAATATCAATCCAAACTAGCTTTAGGAATATACAATGGAATAGACGAATATTTTAACTAAAAATAACTGAGAAATCATTACAGTTCACAACTCCACTTAGCCAATAATATCCTAAATTATATGTTATTGGCTAAGTGGAGTTATAAATAGTAAAAGAAAACCCAAAATGCAAAAAAAAAATAAATTTTGCTTTTTTATGTAAAAAATGGTATAATATATGTGTAAGATGTTGCAAAGGAGGAATAGTAATGAATGAGAAAGAAATCCTAGTTCCTCCTGAGTTTGACATTTTTTTGAGATAAAAAAGTGCCTTAAAGCTAGTAATAACA
>CAMMNR010000177.1 GCA_946498265.1 uncultured Clostridium sp.
AAGAATCTATCCATGAAAAATTTTGAAAAAGTTTTTGGATATGAATATTATGAAAAGAATTTTGAGCCTAAACTTTTTATTGAAGAAGTTAGTAACATAATGAAAAGAGAAATGTAAAAATACAGTCATATGCATTTTGTTTAATGACTGTATTTTTATTATAACTTAAGTTTTACAATTAGGGCACTTTCCATTTCTAGCAACTTGCTGATACACCTTCCTAGAATAGGATTGTCCACAATTTTTACATTTCCACCAAATGTCAGTATGACTTCCTTTTCCAACTTCATTTGGATGTATTGAATTTTTTTCATAATCCCAACTTTTCAATAATTGAGGATTAGTTGTTGCTAAATCATTATATCCACTTAAAATTTGTCTACCACTACAAATAGGGCAACCACTTCCTGAAGAACGTGAGCCTATATCTGCTTGCCACTCATGACCTTTGGAACATATCCACCATACTTTTCGTTTAGTAAAATTCATTACTTCATCAGGTCTAATATCATTTTTATTATAATTCCATTCTTTTGCCAATGTTGGATTAGTGGTTGCTAAATCATTATATCCTTTTAATATTTTTTTATTTGCACAATATGGACATCCTGTTCCTTTAATTCTATTAGTTATACTAGCTTCATAACTATGATTTAAATTACATATCCACCATACTTTTCTGTTTGAACCACTTGTTAATTCATTTGGTTTAATTTTATTTTTATTATAATCCCATTCTTTTAAAAGTTCTGGATGTTCTGTTTCAAAATCATTTTCACCTATTTTCAATTTAGCTGGTTTTTTTACATTAATTCTACCTGAACATCTTGGACATCCACTACCAATAGTTCTACTATACACAACTGACTTCCATGAATATCCACATTTTTGACATTTCCACCATACACTAATATGTGCCCCTTTAGAAATAGCTTCTGGATTAATAGTAACATTCTTATCATAATCCCATTCTTTCATTAATTCGGGAAATTTATTAATAAGAGAATCTTTTTTTTCTCCTTTTTGAAACAATGAATATATTTCATTAAAATCTCTCTCTACATCTACATCTATTTTTGAAATATTAAGATATTCTAATAAAGTTCTTATTATATCATTCATATATGAATGATCTTGTGTCAATGTATGTATTTTTAAATCTATTGAAGTACTATTTAAGACAGGTAATTCTGGCTCTCTGATTCTTATTAATTTTATTTTATTATCTTCGCATAATTTATTTTTTTCTAAATCTTTCTTTATATTTTTATGAAAATATTGACCATCATATTCAATTCCTACATTCATATTGGGAATAAAAACATCTAGTTCTTTTTTACCGATTTTATAATTTTCTATTAAATCAATATGGGCTTTATTTAGATAATAAACTATTGATTTTTCTGAAATAGATGTTTGTTTATTAGCATTACATATTGGACAAAAATGTTTTTTAGTTCTACTAACAACTGTTGCATACCATTCATGCCCTTTTTCGCATCTCCACCATACTTTTTTTGTTGTTCCTGCTATTATCTCATATGGTTTAATTTTATTTTTATTATAATCCCATTCTTTTAAAAGTTCTGGATTAGTGGTTGCTAAATCATTATATCCTTTTAGAAGTTTTCTATTTGAGCAATATGGACAACCACGAATCCCATTCTTAGTTCTATTACATATTATAGCTTTCCAAGAGTGTCCGTTTTTGCATTTCCACCATACACTTTTTCCACTTCCTGAAGATATTTCATTTGGTTTTAATTTATTCTTGTTATAGTCCCATTCTTTTAATAGTGCTGGGTGAGTTGTCGCTAAATCATTATATCCTTCTAAAACTTTTTGACCAGCACAATATGGACATCCCGTTCCTTTAACTCTGTTAGATATACTGGCTTCATAATTGTGATTTAATTTGCATATCCACCATACTTTTCTATTTGAACCACTTGTTAATTCATCTGGTTTAATATTATTTTTATTATAATCCCATTCTTTTAATAATTCTGGATGAGTTGTTGCTAAATCATTGTATCCTTTTAGAAGTTTTCTGTTTGAGCAATATGGACATTTACTAGAGTTATGTTTTGTTCTATTTAATGGAGAATTTCTCCATGAATGTCCATTTGCACATTTCCACCATACCATTTTTGCAGATTTAGGTGAAATTTGAGTAGGAAGTATATTATTTTTATCATAGTCCCATTCTTTTAAAAGTTCTGGATTTTTAGTTTTTAAGTCATTAATACCTTCTTTTACATATACCCTATTATTATTCTTATAGGTACATTCTTTACAAATAGTGGTATATGACTTTGCACAAATTGGTGTTTGCCATTCTTTTCCACATTTTGAACATTTCCACCATACTTTCTTATTAGATTTATATAAAAAATCTTCAGGTTTTAACCCATTATTTTTATTATAATTCCATACTTTAACAACATCTGGAAATTTATTTAACAATGAATTTTGAGGATTTTTGACTTTAGCATTTAAAAGTCCAATTTTCTTGTGAGCACAAAATGGACAACCATGTTTTTGGCGTAAATAAATCTGTGTTTGCCATTCTTTTCCACAATTTTTACAAATCCACCATGCTTTTTTTCCACTAGTAACTTCTAGCTCATTAGGATTCAAATCATAGTTTTTATCATAATCCCATTCTTTCATCAATTCTGTATTATTAATTAATTTATTTGACATTGTATCTCTCTTTCAAATTACTATTTTTTTAATTATAACATCAAAAGTAAATAATTTTCAACTAGTTATCTGGTTTATGGACCTTTATAATTGCTTTTATTTGTACTTTGCTTTAAATAATTTTTTGAGTTCATTTTTTAAAATCATACTATTTTCTAATGTGATTCTATTATTTATAACAGCTAAATTTATCATCAAACAAACATGGTTATAATTCTCGCAATCCAATATATCACTTATAATATAATCAGTAATTTCAAATTTAAAATAATTTTCTAACTTTTCTTTAAGTTCTTTAAATTCTCTATTTCTTATTTCGATTTTTTTTACAATATCTGAAATATCAGTATCTGTATAATTTCTACAATATTTTTCCATATTATTTTCAACTCCTTTTCACATAATAATAACATATTCTCTCAATTTATTGAACTATTTTGTTGAATTTTATCTCAATTTGTTGAGAGGTTTTGCTCTATTAGTTTGCTAAAATTGAAAAATAGGGAAGAAGGTGTTATTTAATATGGATTTTTCTGATTTAGTTGCCTTAAAAATAAAAGAATTAATGCAAGAGCAAAATATTACTATATATAAATTAGAAAGTCTTTCTGGTGTATATAGTTCCACTATTGCAATGTTTTTAACTAGAAAAACAAAAACAATAAGATTGGAAAATTTGTTATATATTTGTGAAGGTTTAGGAACTAATTTATCTGAATTTTTCGCAGATGAAAGATTTAAAGACGCAGAAGCTAAAGAATGGTTAAAAAAGAAAAAGTAATTGATAAATGTAAATTATTATTTTTATCAATTACTTTTTTATTATTGCAGTATTAATTAGTTATATAAATTTTTTATATTATCCTTATCTTCTGTTATTTCGATTCCTAGTTTATCTTTTAGTATTTTTTCTATTTTTTTATTTTTATCAAGAAGTTCTTTAATTATTTTATAACAAGCATTTAATTCAATACTATTCATTTTTAATTTTTCTTCTAATTCTTGATTTTCGTTTATAATTTGATTATTTTCTATTTGTAAGTTTGAATAATATTTTTTTGCATTTTTAGTTTTAGATAATTCTAGTAATAAATCATGATTTTGTTTTACTAAACTGTTATTATATTTTATTATTGGATAAATTAATTTTTTATCTATATTTTCTTTTGTAAAATCTTCATATTTATAAAAATCTTGAACATCTTCATAACTTATCATTTGTTCTTTTTGGTTGTTTAGATTTTCTTTTAATTGCTTTGTATTATAAAA
>CAMMNR010000178.1 GCA_946498265.1 uncultured Clostridium sp.
AATTATTTTACACTAACTAAAAAATCATATGCTTCTACATAATCAGTAGTTGTTGATATATTTAATTGTGTTGTTGCACCAACTTCTAATTCATTTATTATTCCTGTTATTTTTGCTATTTCACTTCCGTCTTCTCTTATTAGTGTTATTTCAATCTGTTTTACTTCTGTTTTTGCTCCTGAATTATTTTTTACATCTGCTAATAGTGTTGTCATTCCTCCTTCTGTTGTTAGCTGTATGTTTGATATTTGTAATCCTTCTACTTCTTTTACTTCATTTAGTTTTGTGCTTTTGTTTATTTTTATTCCATCTTCTATTTCTTCTACATAGCTTTCTTGATTACTACCTTGATTTTGGTTTGATTCTTCTTTTGTCTTTTTACTATTTTGTGATAATGTTGATATTAAAACTATACCAATAATAATTAATATAATTATTATTGCTCCTGCTAGTAAAACTTTTTTCTTCTTTTGATTAATTTTTTTCTTATCCAATTCTTTTCCTCCTTAATTTAGAAAGATTGTATTTTTTATATATTAAACTTTTTTGTTTATATACAACCTTGTTACGATAACATTTAGTTTAGAATTTAACTTCCCTTCGATTATTACATCACTTCCAATTTTTAGTGTTCTATAACAATAATCTGCTTTTTGATTATACGCAATAGCATCAATTCTATACCCTTTTCTCTTTTTTGTGCATATGAATTATATATGAATTGACTAACAAAACCTGTTAATAAAAAATTATCAACTAGCCATCGATGGACAATTCTGTCTATATATCTTGATTTTTCTATTTTTCTTAATTTTGGCTCTGTTACATAAAATTCTTTATATCCACCATGTTTATATGTTCCATTTTTTAGTTGTTCATATAAATACATTATATATTCTTCTTGTTTCAAGTTAAATTTTATTAATTCTTTTTTCCTACATTTTCCCTTTTTGGATTTATTATGTGCTTCTAATAACTTTTCATATGTCAAGCATTTATCAAACTGATTTCTTATAGTCTTTGGCATAATATTTTATAAGACCTCCTAGGATTTTACCAATTTCATATATTTTTCCCATAGCAATATTGAATTTGTTTATGTCTATCCATGCAAATTTTTTCATAACTCTTAACATTATTCTTTGAGCATTTAATTTTGCATCTATTTTATTGAGATAATCTAATCTTTTTCCTTTTTCTATTTTGTTTAAATACATGATATCTTCTAATGCACTATACATCATCTGTTTAAATTCTGTGCCTATACTAAATTTTTCTGTTCTTATTTACTCTATTTCAAATCACTTTATTTGTGTGAATTAGGGTACGGCTTAAGGGCTCAGGGCTACTTAACATAAAGTGAGAGACGCGAACCAATATTGCTGTAGGTATCAGTAGGATTGTAGCTACCGCGATCGCTCGCTGGAAGGACATTTGTAGCATCGTAGTCCCCACCACGACCGACACGGTTCATGGACGAGTCGCCCTCTGTAGTCCACTCCCTGACATTTGAGCTTAAATCAAATATGTTACCCATTATGTCACTTCCGAACTCTCCTGTCTCTTCTTTTGTTCCTGTGTGGTTTCCTGTTACTGCTGTTACCTTTTCCTTATCTGCTCCTTTTAATATATAATTTAACATTGCATCATATTGGCTTCCCGTTATCATATTACTTGTTACACTTGTACTGGTATGATACGGGTTTTTCTCATAATTACTATCTTGACTTAAATACATTTTGTACCAGTCTACACTTGCCATTGGTGTTTGTCCTATTACTGATTTTACTACTGTTCCCTTTGTGCTATTTGCTCCTTCTTCTGTATATAAGCTTGTTTCATATCTTCCTACATAAAATCCCCCATATTTCTTTACACTTTCTACCATTTCTGTATATCTGTTATTTAGATATTCTCCCATTTGGGTTGCACTATTTATTCCTATTTCACTTAGTTTATTATAGTTTGTTGCATCATATTGGCTTCCTATTGTATATACCCATGATGTATTATTAGTTCCTGTTATTAATGCTGGCTCTCTATATGAATTTGTTCCTAATCCTACGCTTGTATTTCTACTTGATGTTGTTCCTGAGAAATTATATGCTAGTCCTTCAACATATTGTTCTGCACTAGTTTCACTATATCCTGATTGATATTGTACCATTGGTTTATATTCTGCTGTTATTGCTGTTTTCCCATCCCATACTACATTTTCTACTGGTATCCATACATATTGGTTTTCTTGTTCATCTTCTATTACTAATCCATTTGCTATTTTATTTGTTAGACTTGAGGTTGATACTCTAAATCCTGCTGGGATATATGCTGTTCCTACTATTTCTTCTTGTCCTTCTTCTCCTTCTACTGGTTTTGTTTCTTTATCTTCATATTTTGTTGTTTCTTCATATATCTCTGAAAATGTTTCTAATTCTGTTATATTTGTTGTCATATAATATGGGGTTGCATTTATTCCATCATATATTCTTGTATATACATTATCTCCTACTGATAGTCCTTGTACAGTTTGCCCTGTAGTCCATTCTCCATTTGCTTGATATCCTGTTTGTCCTCCTTTATCTACTTGGTATTGAATATAATATCCTTCATTTTCAAAGTTTGTTTCTTCACTTATCTCATAATATGCTGTTCCTTCTCCTTCTTTTCCCCATACTTTTTCTTGTATTATTGCTCCTTCTTTTACTTCTAATATTTCTGTCATTATTTTTCCTGTATATACTGCTTTCATTTGTCCTGCTCCATTTGTTACTTCTATTTTTATATAATATGGCTGATTTTGGGTTAATTCTTGGAATACATTTGTGTTTCCATATGTTTCTACTGTATTTAATATATCTGTTTCTTCAAAACTACTGTCTTCAAAATCTTTTAGACTTATTGAATATTTGTATTTATTTATTCCTGATTCATTATCTATTGCATCTACTGTTACTTCTATATTATTTGTTCCTGTTTTTGTTTCTTTTATTTCTACTTCTGGTGGTGTTGTGTCTTCTGTATTTTTTATGTATAATGACATTCTTGAACCAAGATAATATTTTTGAGTGTCTCCCCCTGTATTTGTAGGATTAGAATATATTATTGTCGCAATTGGCACTCTCCATGTCGAATATCTACTACTCGCTGAGTATGTTCCATATTTATCATTTATTGTTACACAATATCCTCCTCTATAGTTTCTATAACTTGTGCTATTTGCTTCTTGGGTCCATTCTGTCACATTACTACTTAAATCAAATATATTTTTTGCTAAGTCATTTGTATAACTTCCTGTTTGGGCCAATGTATCTGTATGATTTCCTGTTATTTCTGTTATAAAGTTTTTAGTATTTTCATCTTTTAACATCCAGTTCATTATTGCATCCCATTGACTTCCCCATATCATACTACTTGTTACACTTGCTACATTGTAATATGGATTTTTTTCATTTATATTACTATCTTGATAATAATAATCCATATACCATGATTTATCATTTATTGGTGTTTGTGCTATTTTTGATTGCACTACTGCATCTTTATTTGCTACTGTTCCTTCTAAACTTGTTTCATATCTTCCTACATAAAATCCTCCATATTTTTCTACACTTTGTATCATATTTGTATATTGTTCATTCATATATTGCCCAAATTCTGTGTAACTATTAAATGCATTTACTCCACTTGTTGCTCCAAAATTCATATTTTTGTAATATGTTTCTAATGTATCATATGATGTTCCTAATGCTCCATTAGTAATTACATTCCATGTGTAATCTGCTGCTCCTGTTACTAGTGATGGTTCTCTATAATTTGTTGTTCCTATTGTATTTGTTGAACTAACCTTTGTTGAACTTATTCCACTAAAGTTATATGCTATTCCTTCATAGTATTTCTTTTTACTTTCAGCGTTATATCCTTTTTGATATCTTGCCATTGCTTTTTCTTCTGAGGTTGTTGATGTGT
>CAMMNR010000179.1 GCA_946498265.1 uncultured Clostridium sp.
AATGATAATTTATTTACTAATTTACTCATTATATTAAATACACATGCTATTATTAAGATTAACATTCCTATTTTTTTCCAAGTTTTAGCTAGCATAATTTTTTCCTCCAAAAAAATTCTACATATTAATTATACTATATTTTTAGAAAATGTCAATAATTTATGTATTTTTGGTTACAATAATGTTGGTGATAAATATGAAGAAAAAAAAATCAATAATAGTTATTAGTGTTATTCTAGCTGTTCTAATAGGTGTTGGTATCTATATATATTATAATTCTTCAAATAATGATAATCAAAATCAATATGAAGCTAAAAAAACTTCTTCTGAGGAAAGTGAAAATAACACTCAATCTCAAGAAACTAACAATACAAATCAAGATAATCAAACTGCAAATCCTAATGATAGTACTCAAAATGCTCAATCTGAGAATTCACAAGTGGAAATTAATCCTCAAGTTGTTGAACAGCCACCTCAACCTGTAGAAGAACAGATTGCTATTTTTTCAACTAAAATTTATTCAACTGATTCGGCTAGACAAAATAATATTAATATAACTTGTAATACTTTGAATGGTACTATTGTAAAAAATGGAGCTAGTTTTTCTTTTTGTAATACTGTAGGTCAAGCAACTACAAGTAAAGGTTATCAGAAAGCTGATATCTTTGATAAGAATGGAAATAAGAAAAAAGGATTAGGTGGTGGTAATTGTCAAATTAGTACTACTTTATATAATGCTGTTCTTGCTGTTCCTAGTTTAGTTGTTACTGAAAGACATCAGCATAGTAACTATGTTCCTTATATTCAAAAAGGTAAGGATGCTGCTGTTGCTTATGGTAGTTATGATTTTAAATTTACTAATAGTTCTGGAAATGATATTAAAATTATGGCTTCTAGTGATGGTAAAAATGTTACTGTTAGTTTAATAGCTTTAAAATAGTACTAGAAGTTTAGTAGTAATCAAATTTTGGTTCATTTAATTTAGTTATATTTAAGTATTTACTTTTTAGACCTATTAGTATTTTATAAATTTATATTTATTGTTCCCTTAGTAAATTAATCCAACTATACACAATAGATTTAGTTATACTTCCGAAAAGTAACTTTATCAACACTCTCTTTAGCTACAATATTGACACTAGCTAGAGTTTCTCCATTTATAGAAAATGATATCTCTCCTAACTTTTGACCTTTTTCAATAGGTGCTGATACATTTTCTTCTAAATTAATATTTTGTTCTACATTACCTTGCTTTCCTTTTTCAATTAAAGCTCCTGATGTGTTTTCTAAAACTGCATCTACCGTTTTTTGTATTCCTTTATTAACATTTATTGTTTTTATAACTGTATCTTTTTTTCCAAATTCTTTAAAAGAAAATGTGCTAAATCCATAATCTAATAATTTTGTAGCTTCAGCAAATCTAACTTTTGTAGAAGGTGCTTTCATAATAACTGCTATTAAAGATAAATTGTCACGAGTTGCACTTGCTGATAAATTATATAATGCTAATCCTGTAGAACCTGTTTTTAAACCTGTTGCTCCTGTGTACGTTCTTATTAATTTATTTGTATTAGACAATTGTGATTTTCCATTTCTTAATTCATCTGTCCAGATTGTTGTATATTTAGTTACACTAGGATGTTTATTTAATAATTCTCTTGACATTAATGCTATATCATAACTTGAAGTAACATGACCATCTTCATCTAATCCATGACAGTTTTTGAATGTTGTATCATTCATTCCAAGAGTTTTTGCTTTATCATTCATCATTTGCACAAAAGCCTCTTCTGAACCTGCAATATATTCTGCCATTGCTACTACACAATCATTTGCTGATGCAACACATATTGCTTTTAGCATTTCGTCAACAGTAAGTGTTTCTCTTGGATCAAGCCAAATTTGTGAACCACCCATAGAAGCTGCATTTTCACTACAAGGTACAGAATCAGTTAGAGAAATTTTGCCACTATCAATAGCTTCCATTATTAATAAAATACTCATAACTTTTGTTACTGATGCTGGACGTAATTGTTCATGTATATTATGTGCATATAAAATTTGCCCTGTCGTTTGTTCAATTAAAATTGCTGAACCTGATTCTAAATTAAGTGAGTTGTTTTCTTTTATTTCAGCATTTACTTGTGTTGCTGAACCTAAAGAATTATCTTTGTTATCAGAATTATTCGAATTACTTGAGTTATTTTCAACTATTTCATTTGAATTTGCATTACTATTAGAAGTATTAGTTGAGTTTGAAGTATTATTTATATTATTAGTATTTGTAGTATTAGAATTTTTAGTCTGATTAGAAATTGCATTATTAATATTATTATTAGAATTAATAAGATTACTATTAACTTTTGTTATATCTTCAACAGTTTGTGAATCATCAGACCATACATATAATGTATCTTCTGCCAAGCATGGAAAAGCATAAAAAATAATTAAAATAAAAACTATAGAAAAAGAAATATATTTTTTTAGACTATTCATATATAACCTCCACTGAGCAATAATTCGCTCTATATTTTTAGATTCCTAATAAATTCTAATAAAATATATTCTTTATATAACAAAAGTATGATTATTTAATATCTAATAACATTAACTATATAATTTTTCAGTTAAATTACAATTTTAAAAAATCAAATTTATGTATTTTAGGATATTATTGTACTAATTGAAAATGTACTTAATAACAATTTTCACAAATTATATTGATAATTTTATATATTTTTGTAGTTGTTTTTCTATTTTTTTGATATAATAAATAAAAAATTTACTGTTCTGCGAGGTGATTTTATATGAAGCAAAATGGTAAACATGCAAAAAATCAGAAAAAAATTTACAGATTATTTTATTTTAAAATATATTTTTGTTTAATTGGTCTAATTATTAATATCATTGTATTTTCTTCTACTGATTATGGTAGGACAAGTCTATTCAATAATACTGTTGAATACACTTCTAGTAGTCAAACTGCTTTAACACAAAATAACTCTAATAATTCAGTGAATAATAGTAATTCTTCTCAAGATAATAATTCAGGTAATTCTTCTACTGTTGCTGTATCTTCCAGTATAATAGAAGATGATATTAATCAGACAAATCAGGATACAAATTCAGAAATTATGAAAGGAAATGAGGAAATGATGGATTCAAATTGGATTGAATCTTTGATTAATACTTTTAGAATAGAAAATAATTTAAATGAAGAAAATTTTGCATTTTTTTATTACAATTTAAATACTTCTGAACAATATTTTTTCAATGAAAATAAGATTTTCACAGCTGCTAGTACTGTAAAGCTACCAGTTGCAATGATTTATTATGATAAAATTAATAGTTGTGAAATTTCTCTTTCAGATACATTACTTTATAACTCTGATGATTATGAAGCTGGAGGCGGATCTACTAGCTCTTTATATTCTCCTGGAGATTATGTCCCTTTAGATTTTTTACTTGAACAAAGCATTGTAAATAGCGATAATACTGCCGTAAATATTTTGCTTGGTAATTATGGTTATTCTAAATGCAAGAAAGAAATAGTTAGTAAATATACTGATGAAACTGTTTCTGATGAATTTTATACTTCAAATTTAACTTATGCTAATTATGCTTTTGATATTTTAAATTATTTGTATTCACATATGTCTGAATATTCTCAATTAATCGAATATTTAAAAATATCTTCTAATGGACAATATTTAAAAAAATATATTACTGATTGTGATGTTGCTCATAAATACGGAAGTTACAATGGATATGTTCATGATTATGGTATTGTTTTTTCTGAAAGTCCTTATTTAATAGGTGTATTTACATATAATGTTCCTAATGCTTCTGAATTAATAGCAAATCTTAATCTTGAACTAAGGGGACGTTCCTTCAATCCCTAAAATTCGTGATAATGGGGACGGACCTTGGATAGGGAATTTGGAGACG
>CAMMNR010000180.1 GCA_946498265.1 uncultured Clostridium sp.
TTCTCGCACATTCTTATGATTGGGTCCTATTTTTGACAGACAATGGCCTGACAACCTTTATACAAGATATATTTAACATAGATGTCTGTAAAAAAGCCTTTATATACTCCTACAGCATAAATGAAAAGACAGGAAAGAAAAAAATGAAGCGAAAGTTCAGCCGGCTGTATTATCCTAACTATACTCATGATGCTTTGCATTTGGGTTTTCTGTTTGATTACATTCAACCTCATTGGTCTGGAGCACATCTAAGATTGATTCACGTTTATCCAAACAATTCTCGTTGAGCACAACAAACAACCGCAACAATTACGAAATAATCATCCACGGGTTCTTACCCATGGATGATTATAATTTATTTATATTTTAGACCCTTTCTTAATAAACTTAATATTTCCATAAGATAATTATATGAATATCTATCTAATGTAACTTGGCTATTGCTATATTGCTTATAATCATTTTTATGATTAAATATTGCATTATACATATCTAAGAGTTGCTTTTTAAAACTTTCATCTGAAATTTTCCCATCTGTATCTTTATTCATATAATAGTTTAATCCTTCTTTTGCAACATCTATTTTATTGACAACTTCAAAAAATTTATTATATCCATTTCCGTTTATAACATCTAGATATAGTTTTAAATCAATTACTTTAATACCTAGTAGTATTGGTAAAAAGAAAACCTTAATTAATTCTTTACCATTTTCCTCTCCAAATCTAAAACGTGTAGATGTATTTGAAAATTCTTCTACTACACTTAATAATTGATAATATCTTATACAATCTCTCATAGTAAAGTGATATATATTAATAAATTCAAACGCAATTTCATTAAACCAATATGAGTTTTTTTCCATTCCTAAAAATTTCATAAAATTGGTTATATCTATTTGTGGCAAATCAACTGTTAAATCGCAAAATTTGTTAAGATATCTATGTGAATCAAAATTTTGTCCATAATAATTAGAAATAGTATTTGCTAATTCTTTTATATTTACAGAAAAAACAAATATTATATTTTCATGGTCAAAAAAATGTTTGATTCTTTCTAGTAGTTTTATTGCATAAAGAGGATTACATCTATCTAATTCATCAACAAATATTATTAATTTATCTCCATGTTCAGCTAATAATTTATCTAATAGTGTATTAAGAGTATCTTTCAAATTTTCCATTGTAGTTATTTCTGGCATAGCATCTTTTCCTTTAAAAGTTGATACTAATTCTTTAATACTACCATTTGAAAAAACATTAATTATATCTAATACACTTGCGATTTTATCAATAACATCCGTGGACTCTTTTTCATAATCTTTTAAAATATTATGTTCTTTTATTATATTAAATATAATTGAGTTTATAGGATCTATATGAGAATCGTTACTCCAAGCATTATAATATATTGGTACAAAGTTTTTCTCTAATTTTAAATCTTTAAAATCATCCTTCTTTAAAATATTTTCTATTTGTGATTTAAAATCTTCTACTTCATCGTTGATGTAGTGATTATAATAAGTTAATAATGCATATATTTGCTTTACAAAAAAGGTCTTTCCAGTTCCCCAATCTCCATTTATAAAAATGGTAAAATTATCATCTATGTTATCCAACATTTCCAAAAATGCATTTATGTATTGATTTCTTCCAATAGCATTTTTTTCTAACATCTTTATCGCATTCTCTATTGTAGGTTTTATTTCTATTTTATTCAATTTTCATTCCTCATTTCTAACCATGTTTTTTATTTATTTTCTACTAACCACTTATAAACTTCATCTTCAGTAAGTTTGCCTTTTTTTATCTTACTAATTTTATCTTTAGCCTCTTTCTTCCATTGGTCAAATTCTTTTTGAATAGCTTTACTTTCCTTGTTCCTATATGCAGTCATAAATTTTTGTTGATAAATTCTTCTATAAAGAGCTTGTACTTTGTTATTCTCTAGATTCTTTCTATATTGTTCTCCTGCACCTTTTTCTTTACAAGTATGGCTTTTATCTACATTAGCTAAATCGCAATATATTTCATTTTGTCTATAAGTTGGTATGAAATATCTGCCACAATTTAAGCAAGTTTTAATTTGTAAGTTCTCATGTCTTACAATTTGGTCTAATACCATAAAACATATACTTGTTAAGTTATTACTTGTATAAACATTGTGTAATTCTAGTTCCTGATTTTTATTATCTATTTCTTTTATTAATTTCTCTAAAGTATCATAATGATGCTTGTTATGTATGTTTATGTAATTATCTGTTATTACTTCTATTCCTTGTGAATATGTATAAAAATCACTATCTTTTATTGTATAAGCAATAAATTTTGATAATTTATTTTCTTCTTTTAAATCTTCATTTCCATTTAAATTGTAAACGAAATCTACACATTTTTTAAAGTTTTCTTGCCATTCTATAAGTCTATCACTACTTGTGTCATATATGTCCTTTATAATCTTTCTAAATTCAATATCATCAATAAACTCACTATTTTTAGTATATTGATATGGTACATATTCTTTTATTAATTCATATCCATAGGCATAAAAGAAGGTGTTATATGCAGTTTCATAAGTAGTAAAATCTGCATTTAAAAAGTTTATTAAAATTGAACCTAAATTTTCTACATAATGAATATAGATAGTAGCAGGTTGCCTTGCTATTTCTTTTTTCTTATTTAATTTTGTCTTAGATATATCTTTTTCCAATTCTAAACATAATCTTGTTTCTATGTTTTTATCTATTCTCTTTCTATTTACATTATATAAATATAATGGTGTCGCATAATATTCTTCTTTTTCTTCAAAATTAAACCATAAATAAAAACCTTCTTCAATCGTTCCACGAGGTAATTCTCTCATAAATATTTCCCCCTAAAATTTATCTTTGTAAAAAATATTAAAAATATATTTAAAATGTGTTGACAAGCAATGGCTATGATGTTAATATTATATTGACAATATCAAGAAGCATTTTAAAATGTGTTTACAGTATTATTGTACTACCAACTATAAATGTTGTCAAGTTTTAAGGAAATTTTATTAAATTTAGTTATTAAAAGAATAACTAATAGATTTTTTATGTTTAAAAACTTACAAACAAAAAGTCAACTAAATAAAGGAAGGAGGTTTTTAAAGTTGAATAAACAAGAGAATATTTTGGATTTATACTATAATAAGCATCTAAAACAAAAGGATATTGCTAACATAGTAGGTGTTAGCAAACAATATGTTTCAAAAGTAGTTAATAGTGATAGTAGATGTAAAAAAGAAAAACAACTTCGTAAAGATAAAAATGCTATTACAAGAAAAGACTATATGAAAGAATATTTTAAAAATTATGTTAGATCAAAGAAAGAAGATAATTCTTATGAGCAATTAAAAGCATTGCAATATCAAGATTCATTAGAATTATCTTATTTTAGTAGCTATATGAATGATTATACTTTTGCAAAATATAATTCTAGTATTTATCACAGAGATAAAAACGGAAATTTAAGACTAAGTAAAGGTATAAAAGTTTGTAGTGATGTTCCAAAGATTATCAATATGAATATACCTATTACAACTCAAAAGTATAAAAACTTTTATTGTTTTAGTAAATAATGAAATTTCTATGTAAGAAATGAGGAAAATTAAATGTTAATTATTTTAAAACTAAAAAGGGCTTTATTACGAAGAAAAAATGTAATTTTTTCTCAATAACAAGAAAAGTTACCATTAAAGGTCTGTGCGACAAGACAACTGGAACTTTTCTTATTTTTTTGCTTTTTTGCACAAATACAAGTCCTTTTGAATATGAATTAGTATAACAGGAGTATTAGGACTCCTGCCTAATAGGAGGAACTTGCTATGTGTAAAAAAGTTAATTTTAATGTTATTGAGAAAAATAAATATGACAATGTAGATGATAT
>CAMMNR010000181.1 GCA_946498265.1 uncultured Clostridium sp.
GCTTAATACTGGACAGTTTTGATTAAGACTAGGTAGAATCGAGAAAAAATGGATGTAAAAGTGCGTCCGATAGTAATAAAATCCACTGATTTTATCAAAAATCAGTGGATTTTTACATATTAAAACAAGGTAATGCTAAATTACCATTTGCAATAAGTTATAGAGATAAAAATATATTAAGTATCATATAAAGTAAAAGTAATGGGGAGTCTAAATCTTCTTTTACAATTAATGGCCATTTTAAATAATATTAAACCAGTTCTAAACCTAGAGATAACACGATATCTGTTATTGGTCTTAGAATTCTTACGAGTTATAACAATGCCAATGTTTTTATAACACTTGGAATTTTTAGAAACATCGGTGCCAAGACAAGTAAGATAAATATTAGCAATACAAATTAAAGCATATAGATTGCGAAAAGCATGAATTTTTTTAATACCACATTCTTCAAGGTAAAAACCATTAGTTTTTTGAGATTTGAATAAAAATTCAATACTACCAAAACGATAACCATAATGTGCTTTAGCAAGTCTAGGATTACCATTAGTAATAAGTAGCCAAGCTTCTTTATGATCTTTGCTTTTGCAATAAGCAAGATTAAAAACATATTTTTTTCTAGTGAATTCTAAATTAGTATAAAGTTTAGAAGCATGAACTAAATGAGGAAGTTCAGTAATAGGAATCCAAATTTTATGTTTTTCAGGATATTTTTTATAGAAAACCTTAAGGTTTTGTTTACAACGAAAAACAAAAACATCCCCCAAAGAATCAATATATTGCATTAAAGGAAAAAGATTTCCAAACCAACGGTCAGCTAAAAATATAATATGAGCATCAGGAATAACAGATTTAATTAATTTATGACAATATAAAATACCCTTTTTAATATTTTTGTTTTTAAAGGCATCACCATGTCCTTCTTTATCAGAGCCTTTAAAAACTTCAAAATAAATAGGAACCCCTTGTTTACCAATGCGAAGAGTAAACATTAAAACAGTAAAATTACATTTATCATACATATGATCAAAAGAAATATGGATATTTCTATCAGAATGAGATAATTTAAAACGAGATAAAACATCAATAACAATAGCATCAAAAAGAGAATGGATGTTATATTTAGAATTATGTAAGAAACGATAAATTCTTTTAGAATGAGAATCAAGATTAATAGAATCATTAATAGAATTAAATAAAGAAAGAGAAATTTTTGAAGTAGTGGTAGATTCAGCATCAATAAGAGAACAAAAGAACTCTGGTAAAAAGTTAAGAAGAGTCTTAGAATTACAAAAATTTGAAAAATAATCACGAAATTTATTTACAACAGTATCAATTTTATTATATACTAAATACATAAACAACCACCTTTTTTGATTTTTTGATAATATAATAATAACATAAAGTGGTTGTTTATACAAAATAGAGAGCAAAACGGAAGGAATATATATAAACCTTCCGTTTTTAAGGACTAAAAACTGTCCAGTAATAAGATAAGAATAGTGGTATAAAAAAGAATAATTCGATGTGAATTATTCTTTTTCTTCTGGTACAGGATATGGTTTATTGACATCTGTTTGATAAAGAATATAATCAATTGAAGTATCATAATACTTTGCCAAATTTATTAAGCAATCTGCAGGTATTTTTTCTTTACTAGCTTCATATTCATTATACTTTTCTTCATCAATGTTTAGATAATCTGCAACATCTTTTGCCAATAAATCTTTACTTTCCCGTAATTCTTTTAATCTATTCATTTTCCATCCTTTCCTTTATTATCATAGACAGAATTTGTCTATATATAATTATAATAACATTTTTTTGCTTTTTTTTATAGCGTTTATGTCAAAAAAATTAGTTTAATCTTTATTTATTTGGAAATATTAATTATAATAAAGATAAGGAGGATTGATAAATTTGAAATTAGAAGGTAAAGTTGCTCTTGTAACTGGTGGGTTTAAAGGCGCCGGCAGAGGCATAGTAGATGTATTCTTAAAATATGGTGCTAAGGTTATAGTGCTTGATTATGATGAAGAAGTGACTACTATGAATAGTGATAATGTAATTGCTAGCCATGTTGATATTAGAAATGTTGATGATGTAAGATTAGCTATTGATGAAGCAATGGAGAAAATGGAATCTCTTGATATTTTAGTTAATAATGCTGGTGTTTGTAAGCTTGTGCCTTTTGCAGATATGACTGATGAAGAAAGAGATTATCACTTTGATATTAATATTAAAGGTACTTGGAATGTAACTAAATGTGCTCTTCCATATTTAAAAGAAGGCTCTGCTATTGTTAATATGTCTAGTGTAACTGGTCCAAATGTAGCTGATCCTGGAGAAGTTGCTTATGCTACAAGTAAAGCTGCAGTACTGGGATTTACTAAATCTTTAGCGGCAGAACTTGCTAGCAAAAAAATAAGAGTTAATGCGGTAATGCCTGGTTATATTCATACACCAATGGTTGATAATATGGCTAAAGATAGTAATCCTGATAACCCAGAATCTGTTATCGAAGGTATAGCTAGTGCAGTTCCTTTAAAAAGACTTGCAACACCAGAAGAAATTGGCGAATTAGTAGCATTTTTGGGATGTAGTGAATCTAGTTATATCACCGGTCAAGGTATTATAATTGATGGTGGTTCAACCTTACCAGAAACAACCACTGTGGGAGTGTAAAACAATCAAAAAAATGATTGTTTTTTTCTTTTAATGATATTAAATATAATAAAAGTGTTGTATAATTAAATGGGGATAATATGGATAAAGTTATAAAAAGTGTACTTGATGAATTAAATAAAGAGTATGAGTCTTATCTCGTCGGAGGATATGTCAGAGATTATTTGCTAGGAATTAAAACTTATGATGTAGATATATGTACTACCGCTTTACCTAAAGATATTTATAGTATTTTTAATATTTGTGCCAATAATTATGGTGGGGCTAAGCTTATACTAGATAACTATAATATTGATATAACTACTTTTAGAAAAGATTCCCATTATAATAAAAGAAGACCTATGGAAGTAGAATATATTACTGATTTAAAAACTGATTTAATGCGAAGAGATTTTACTATTAATACTATCTGTATGGATAAAGATGGCAAAATTATTGATTTGTTAAATGGCGTTAATGACTTAAATAACCGAACTATCAAAATGATCGGAGATAATATCGAGAGATTAGTCGAAGATCCTCTAAGAATACTTAGAGCTATTCGTTTTGCAACTGTTCTAGATTTTAATTTAGATGAAGAGTTAATTAAAGCTATAAAGAAAAAATATAAATTAGTTAACACTTTATCTAAAGATAGAGTTAAAGCGGAATTTAGTAAAATTTTAATGAGTCCAAATTATAGGAAAGGCCTAAAATTATGTGATGAATTTAAAATAAGTGAGGAATTAGGAATAGAATATGAAGATGTAGTTTATACAAAAGATATCATAGGTATGTGGGTTCAAGTAAAAATTTTTGATATCCCATTTACAAATGTTGAAAAAAGCAATATAATAAATATTACCGAGATAATAAATTATGGCATTGTAAATAATGATACACTTTATAAATACGGTTTATATGCTAATATAATTGCTGGCATGATTATGAATATTAGCAGTAAAAGAATAAGTAGTATGTATAAAAAATTACCTATTAAAGATCGAAGCGATATTGCTATTAAGGGTAATGAAATTAGTGATTTACTAGATATTTATGGTAAAGATATAAATATTGTGTATGAAGATTTAAAAGATATGATATTGCATAAAAGATTAAAAAATAAAAAAGGGGATATAATTAAATATTTATTAAAAAGGAAGTGAGAATTATGTTTAAAGATAATA
>CAMMNR010000182.1 GCA_946498265.1 uncultured Clostridium sp.
AATAAAGAATTTCTAAAATTATTTCAATCACATTCAAAATCATATATTTAAGGATAAAGGGGATTACTCCAGGGGCGGTGCACCTTTTAACTTGGAAGGTCCGTCCCCATTATCCCGAATTTTAGGGATTGAAGGAACGTCCCCTTAAGAAATGCTTTCTAAGTCTAATAATTCTTGCCATCTTCTATCAACTTCTTTTTGGAATTCTTCAATCATCCACTCATTTCCAGGTTTAAACATATGTTTAAATCTTTTTTGAGGTTTCAAAAATTCTTCTATTGGAAGTTTTTTAGCTGGTTTATAAGTTATCTTATATTTACCATCAACAACTTCATATAAAGGCCAATAACAAGTATCAACTGCAAGCTTATTTATTTGCATTAACATATCTGTAGGATATCCCCAACCTCTAGGACATGGAGATAAAACATTTAAGAAACATGGACCTTCAGTATAAATAGCTTTTTCAGATTTTTCATATAAATCCTTAAAATTATTTACTGCAATTGTTTGAGCAACATATGGTAAATGATGACTTGCCATAATTTCTGTTAAATCTTTTCTAGATTGCATTTTTCCTGGTATAACACTTCCGGCAGGAGATGTTGTAGTATCTGCAAATTTTGGAGTAGCAGAAGACCTTTGAATACCAGTATTCATATATGCTCCATTATCATAACATACATAAACCATATCATGATGTCTCTCCATAGCTCCTGATAATGATTGAAGACCTATATCATAAGTACCTCCATCTCCACCAAAAGCGATAAATTTTGTATTTTTATCTTGTGGTAATTTTCCTTGTTTTTTCATTGATTTATATGCTGCTTCTGCACCTGATAATGTAGCACCAGCACACTCAAAAGCAGTATGAATAAATGAATCTGTCCAAGATGTATAAGGATAAATAAATGTAGAAACTTCCATACATCCAGTAGCAACAGCCACAACTGCATGATCTTCTTCTTTTAAAGCTCTCATAACCATTCTAGCAACAGGAGGAGCACCACATCCAGCACACATTCTATGTCCTTCTGTAAATCTTGAAGGTTTTTTTGCAACAACCTCTTTTAAATTATATGCCATTATTTTTCCTCCTTTCTTAATCCTAAATAACGATAAGGATTTTCAACTTTATTAGTTTTAACAATTTCTTGTAAATCAGTAAATACAGATTCAATATCTGTTGATTTAGTATCTCTACCACCAATTCCATAAACATAATTAACCATTGGAACATGTAGATTTTCTGTATACATACTTGAAGTGATATCAGAATATAAAGCACCACCAATAGCATTTAAAGAATCAGCTCTATCTAAAACAGCAACAGCTTTTAGATGAGATAAAGCCTTAGCAATTTCTGTGCTAGGGAAAGGTCTAAATACTCTTAATTTTAATAGACCAGCTTTTATTCCTTGTTTCCTTAAATTATCTACAACAAACTTAGTTGTTCCAGCAGTTGAGTTCATACAAACAATTGCAATTTCAGCATCATTTAATTTATATTCTTCAAACAATCCATAATGTCTACCAGTCCATTTTTCAAAATCTTCAGAAACTTTTAAAATAACATCTTTAGCATTTTTCATAGCTTCAGCTTGTTGAGCTTTATGCTCAAATAAAAATCCTTGTAAATCTAATGGACCAACAGCAATTGGTTCTTTATCATTTAATAAATAATGTTTAGGTTTATAAGTTCCTACAAATTTTTTAACTTCTTCATCTTCTTCTAATTCAATATTTTCAATAGAATGAGAAGTAATAAAACCATCTTGACATACCATTAAAGGTAATTGAACATTTTCATTTTCAGCAATTCTGTGAGCCATTAATAAATTATCATAAGCTTCTTGATTATTTTCAGAAAATAACATTATCCATCCAGCATCTCTAACACCCATTGCATCAGAATGGTCACAATGTATATTTAATGGTCCTGAAACAGCTCTATTTACCAAAGATAAAACAATAGGTAAACGTAAGCTTGAAGCAATATAAATCATTTCCCACATTAATGATAAACCATTTGCAGAAGTAGCAGTCATAGCTCTTGCTCCAGCAGCTTCTGCACCAATACATGCAGACATTGCACTATGTTCACTTTCTACAGCAACAAACTCAGTATCTACAACACCATTATCAACAAATGTTGAAAAATATTGAGGAATCTCTGTAGAAGGTGTAATAGGAAATGCAGCAACAACATCAGGATTAATTTGTTTCATAGCAGTTGCAGCAGCTTCATTACCACTTAATCTCTCTCTTATACTCATATTTATTTACCCTCCTCTACCATAGTAATTGCACCAAATGGACATACTTTTGCACATACGCCACATCCTTTGCAATAATCAAAATTAAAATCTTTTCTTTTTAAATCGTCTTTTCCAACTGGAATAGCATTTTCTGGACAAACTGGAAAACAAAGACCACATTGTTTACATTTTTCTACATTAAATACAGGTCTAATACTTCTCCAGTCACCAGTTTTAAATTCTCTAGCATTTCCAGCTTCATAAATATCTCCACCAACAGTCAATTTTTCCATTGGAGTAGATGAATTTATATTTGTCATGTATATTACCGCCTTTCTTAAATAATTTTCGTCCTTTTTCATATAATCTAAAACAATAATAGGGAAAAAAAAGGGCGTCCCCAAATTCCCTAAATTTTCTTAACCTCTTTTAGGGCTAGTTCTAAAGCTTTCATATTTCCATCTATAACTTCAGGTTTTTTCGCAAATTTGTGCTTAAAAGAACCTTTCATATCTTCTAATAAATCTTCATCACTCATTACTTTACTTACTTTTACAATTGCAGCAAGCATTGGTGTATTAGGAAAATATCTGCCTAAAGCTTCTTCAGATATTTTTTTAGCATCTATAGTATAAATTTCACCTTTGTAACCTTTTAATACACTTCTTAAATAATCTGCAGATTTTGTTGTATTAATAACAATTGCTCCATCTTCTTTTAAACCAGATGTTACATCAACACTTTCTAGAAGTGTGTCATCAACTACAACTACATAATCTGGTTCGTAAATATTAGTATGTATAGTAATAGGATTGGTACTAATTCTGTTATATGCTGTAATAGGTGCTCCCATTCTTTCTGGTCCATATTCTGGAAAACCTTGAATGTATTTACCAGTATTAAATGCAGCATCAGCTAGTAATAAAGAAGCTGTTTTTGCACCTTGTCCACCTCTACCATGCCATCTAATCTCTATTAAGTCTTTCATAAAATATTTGCCTCCTTTATTCATAAATTTTTATGAGTTTAGTATATGACTAAAATAAAAAGATGTCAAGTGTCTTGTTAGGGACGGTTTCTTTTTGAGACATTTTATATGTCGAAAAAAGTCTAAGAATTCATATAAAAATATTACAAAAATATTTCTTATATATTACGAATAAATAACAAAATGTAAAAAAATCTTGAAAAATCAGAAAAAATATAATAATATAAATACAGGAAGTTAAAAGAGAAATTTATATGCAATTATCATAGTAAAGCAAATAGGAAATATTGTATGAAAAAGATTTAAGAATGTGATATACAAAAAGCAAGATATTAATATTTATGTAAATAATTATAGAGATAAATTTATTAAATAAAAAAATATTATTTAATAAAAAATCTACATTATATATAATAAAAATATGTCGAAAAAATACAAAAAAATAAGGAGGCCAAAAATGGCAAAAAATAATTTAAAAAAAGATAAAATAAATAAAAAAAGCAAAAAAGGAGTAACATTAGTAGCACTAGTAGTAACAATAATTGTGCTTTTAATACTTGCAGGAGTAAGTATTGCGATGTTAACAGGAGAGA